>NZ_CP030280.1:1827500-2127500 GCF_003287895.1 Blautia argi
TTACTTCCACGATATTAGACAGTGATTTTTCTTTCAGTTTCAGAGAACCTTCTAATCCAAGTGCATAGTCAAGATTACGCCCAATATAAAAAATACTGTTATGATTGAAATAGTTGGCTGCTGTTTTCTGATAATGCTCCAAATTGTTTAAAATGACACTTATCTTTTCCGGCAGACTTTGAAGTTCCCTGATAATCGCCGCATATTCGTCCTGCTCAATTCTGTTTAACTGTTTTGTAAGATAATTTCCCAACATAAGTAAAAGCACCATCTGTGTGGTATACGCTTTTGTGGTTGCTACTGCAATCTCCGGTCCTGCCCAAGTGTAAAGTACATAATCTGATTCTCTTGCTATCGAACTTCCCATAACATTTACAATTGACAGGACTTTGGAACCTTTTCGCTTTGCTTCTCGAAGCGCTGCCATAGAATCCAGTGTTTCTCCAGATTGACTGATCACAATTACAAGAGATGATTCACCGAGTAATGGTTCACTGTACCTGAATTCTGATGCCAGACACGCTTCTACTGGAATGTGAAGAAGCTTTTCCCATGCATATTTCCCCACCATACCCACATGATATGCAGAACCACATGCAACAATATAGATTCTAGAAATGTTCTTCATCAACTCTTTCGCGTCATTTAATTCTTCCAGCACAATTTCTCTGTTAACCAGTCTGGGAGAAATTGTTTTCCGCACCGCCTCCGGCTGCTCCATAATCTCTTTCAACATAAAATGTGAATATCCACATTTTTCTGCTGCTGAAACATCCCATTCGATACTATGCTTCTCCTTTTCCAGCTGGAATCGGTCTCGATCAAAAATCTGCACTTGATCTGCTGCAATGACTGCCACTTCCCCGTCCTCCATATAAGTGACTGTTCTCGTATGTGACAAAAGAGCAGTCACATCAGAAGCAATATAATTTTCTCCCTTGCCATAACCGATCAGCAAAGGAGCATCCTTTCTTGCGGCAATCATCTGTCTTGGATGATCGGAACAGAGAATTCCCATTGCATAGGCGCCTTTGATACGATTCAAAACCGCATAAACCGCATCCATAAGGTTTTCATTTTTTTTATAGTAATATTCTAATAACTGAACAATCACCTCTGTATCCGTATCGGAAGAAAAAGTAATTCCTTTGCGGATAAGGGATTGTTTGATTTCCTGATAATTTTCAATAATCCCATTATGGACAACTGCTATCTTCCCTTCCTGTCCGACATGAGGATGGGCATTCGTATCATTTGGCTCACCATGGGTTGCCCATCTCGTATGACCAATCCCAACGTTACCAGACAATGGTTGTTGAGAGTCCAGTAATTCCCTCAGAACAGACAAACGACCTTTACTTTTTTTCACTTGCAGCCTTCCATTCTCTGATACAACTGCGACTCCTGCCGAGTCATAGCCTCTGTATTCCAGTCGTTCCAGACCATCAAGCAATTTCGGTACAGCCTCTGTCCTTCCTGTAAATCCAATAATTCCACACATTTTTCTACCTCTCTTTTCTTTTTGACTCCTTGCATGACGTCGAAATAAATTCTTTAAACAATGGATGTGACTGATTGGGACGGCTCTTAAATTCCGGATGAAACTGTACACCTAAAAAAAACGGATGTTCCTTTAATTCTATGGTTTCCACCAATCTGTCATCCGGAGAAGTACCGCTGATTACAAGTCCGGCTCTCACCAATGGCTCACGATACTCATTATTAAACTCATAACGATGACGATGACGCTCATGAATCAGTTTGTCACCATAGCATTTTTCTATTTTTGTCCCAGCTTTGATACTACAAGGATAACTCCCCAGTCGGAGTGTACCGCCTTTATCTCTTCTCTCACTCTGCCCCGGCATAAAATTAATAACCTTATGGGTACACTGCTCGTCAAATTCTCCCGAATGAGCATCTTCAATTTTCAGAACATTCCTTGCAAATTCTATAACAGCAATCTGCATCCCCAGGCAGATACCAAAATATGGAATCTGATTTTCACGGGCATATTTTGCCGACAGGATCATTCCTTCAACACCACGGTTTCCAAATCCTCCTGGAATGATAATTCCATCCAATCCTTTTAATATATCGTTTACGTTCTCTTTCGTAATATTTTCTGAATCAATCCAGTTTATTTTTACAAATGTATTCAACTCATATCCTGCATGATCCATTGCTTCTGCCACAGAGAGATATGCGTCATGAAGCTTTACATACTTTCCAACAAGACCAATATGCACTTCTTCAGAACGATTTCGGATACGGTCTACCATCTGTTTCCACTCCTCCAAATTCGGCTTAGGCGCATCAATATGAAGTTCTCTGCATACAACATCTGAAAATCCCGATTCTTCCAGCATCAATGGTGCTTCGTATAAATTTTGTAACGTTCTGTTTTCAATCACACAGTCTGGCTTCACATTACAGAAAAGAGAAATTTTCTGAAATATAGATTCTTCCAGAGGTTTATCAGATCGCAGAACGATAATATCAGGATTGATACCCAGTCCTCGAAGTTCCTTGACTGAATGCTGCGTTGGTTTTGACTTGTGTTCTTCAGAGCCACTCAAATAAGGAACTAATGTCACATGAATAAACAAGCTGTTTGCCGCGCCGACTTCCAGAGAAACCTGACGTACAGCTTCCAAAAATGGCTGAGATTCGATATCACCTATCGTTCCGCCAATCTCTGTGATGACAACATCTGCATCCGTCTTTTTTCCTACACGATATACAAATTCTTTAATCTCATTTGTAATATGTGGAATCACCTGAACTGTAGAACCAAGGTATTCTCCTCTTCGTTCCTTGTTTAATACGTTCCAATAGACCTTTCCTGTAGTTAGATTTGAATATTTATTTAAATCTTCATCAATAAATCTCTCGTAATGCCCCAGATCCAAATCCGTTTCTGCCCCATCTTCTGTCACAAATACTTCACCATGCTGATATGGACTCATAGTTCCCGGATCCACATTAATGTACGGGTCTAACTTCTGTGCTGCTACTTTTAAACCTCTTGATTTTAAAAGTCTGCCCAGCGAAGCCGCCGTAATCCCTTTTCCCAGACCGGATACCACGCCTCCGGTCACAAAAATATATTTGGTCATGATTATATCCTTTCCTTTCTTGCATTTCGGTACTTTTTCTTCAAAAATTACTTTTATTTTCCACTATCACCATAATTCAAAAGTACCCTTGCCGAAGGATCATTCACATTACATCCTTCCCATTCTTTGTTTGGCATCCAGAAATCTGCAATCATCTCAGCCTGTCCCGGATAATATCTCTCAAAAATCTCTCTGTACAATAAGGACTCTTTCGTAAATGGTCTGGCATGGGTATATTTTTCGCATCTTTCTTGGAACTCGAAATCAGTATATCTGCTTTCTGCGTATTCCTTCAGATAATCAACCATGGAATGCCCTACTGCATCGGAAAAGGCTGCTTTTTCTCTCCATAGAATTTCTTCCGGCAAGTAACCGTCCTGTTCAAACGCATGACGGAGCAGATATTTTCCTTTTCCGTAAGTGTTAAGCTTTAATCCCGGATCTGCCGCCATCACATATTTTACAAAGTCTAAATCACCAAATGGAACTCTTGCTTCCAAAGAGTTTACAGAAATACATCGATCTGCACGAAGCACATCATACATATGCAATTCCCTGATCCTTTTTTTGGATTCTGTCTGAAAAGCTTCCGCATTCGGTGCAAAATCTGTATATTTATAGCCAAATAATTCATCGGAAATTTCTCCGGTAAGCAGTACACGAATGTCTGTCTGCTCATGAATGGCTTTGCAGACCAGATACATGCCCACCGATGCACGTATGGTGGTGATATCATAGGTTCCCAGAATCCGGATTACTTCTTCCAGTGTATCAATAACTTCCTCCGGTGTCATATAAACCTCTGTATGCTCACTGCCAATATACTTCGCTGTCTGCCTGGCATACTTTAAGTCAATGGCATCTTCCGTCATACCAATGGCAAAGGTACGGATGGGGGTTGTGCTTTCTTTTGCCGCAATGGCGCAGACGAGAGACGAATCCAGTCCGCCGGATAGAAGAAATCCCACCTTAGCATCTGCTACAAGGCGTTTTTTTACCCCTGCTATGAGCAGATCATGAATCTTCCGGCATACAGTTTCCAGATCATCCCGGCATACATCTTCGGTTTCTGCAATATCGCAGTAGCAGGTAAAGCTGCCATTTTTATAATAGTATCCAGGCGGAAAGGGCATGATTTTGTTCGTTAACCCTACCAGATTTTTGGCTTCGCTGGCAAACAGAATCACACCTTTTTCGTCGTATCCATAATAAAGAGGACGTATTCCAATGGGATCTCTGGCGGCAATATATTCCCCTTTTTCCCCATCATAGAGAATCAAAGCAAATTCTGCATCCAGCATGGCAAACATATCTGTACCGTATTCCTTATACAGCGGCAAAAGAATTTCACAGTCCGAATCACTTACAAAGGAATAACGGCAGGACAAATCTTCTTTTATTTTCTCAAATCCATAAATCTCCCCATTGCAGACTACATAACTGCTGCCCATCTGGAAAGGCTGCATCCCGGACGGTGTCAGCCCCATAATGGCCAGCCTGTGAAACCCAAGAAGACCATTTCCCGTATCAATAATCCGGCTGTCATCCGGACCTCTGGAAATGGTTTGGTCAAAACCTTGTTTAAATTTATCTAAATCGGCTTCTTGGCCGCAATATCCCATAATCGAACACATACATTTTACCTCCATTTTCAGGAGCCGCTACATGGCTCTCACTCTCCCATACTCGCTGTAAACAGTTTCCTGTACTTTCATTTATTCTACATCCTGTAAAGCATCAAAGCCTTCCTCGCCAGTTCTGATCTTCATCACATTTTCCACGTCATAAACAAAACCCGATTTTCATTTTTATTTTACACTAAACAACAAGTCTCCATAGGTTGGGAACGGCCAGTATTTCTTTGCCGTAACGGTTTCTGCTTCATCACAGGCAATTCTCAATTCTTGCATTCTGATTAATACCGTATCTCGGATTTCACAAGACTGTGTGTTAATATCTTTCACATCCTGAATTTCTACCAATGCAGTTTCCAATGCATCTGTCCTGAATGCTATCTGATCTGTAAGTATAGAAAGTTTCTTTATCAAACTACTTTCATACTGACATGCCAGTGTCTTATCTACACTTTTTTTTGTAGAAACTGTCTTTGCCAATTCCATTGTATAAGCCTCTACCGCCGGAATAATTTCTCTTTTTGCCATGTCCACCATGGTATTTGCTTCTATTACAATAGTTTTACAGTAGTTTTCCAGCATAATCTCGCATCTTGATTCCAGCTCTGTCCTTGAGAACACCTTATGAGAAGTAAGCATTCTGACATTTTTTTCATCCAACAGATGCGGCATGCAATCCGGTGTGGACGGATAATTCAAAAGTCCTCTTGTTTCTGTTGCTTCTTTTATCCATGCATCATCATAACCATTTCCATTGAAAATAATCCGCTTATGATCTTTGATAGTCTTCCGAATCATGGCATGAAGGGTTTCTTCAAAGTTTTCTGCATTCTCCAGTCTGTCTGCATAGATTTTCAGGCTTTCTGCCACCGCACTGTTGAGCATCATATTGGCACATGCAATGCTGTTGGAAGAGCCCAGCATACGGAATTCAAATTTATTTCCTGTGAAAGCAAAGGGTGATGTGCGGTTTCTATCTGTAGTATCTCGATTAAATTTGGGAAGTACATCCACACCAAGCTTCATTTGTGTTTTCTCTGCTCCCGCATAAGGAATATCTTTTTCAATGGCTTCTAAAACACCGTTTAGCTCATCGCCCAGAAACATAGATACCACTGCAGGCGGAGCTTCATTTGCCCCCAAACGATGGTCGTTTCCCGCTGTTGCTACAGACAGTCTTAAAAGATCTTGATAATCATCTACTGCTTTGATCACCGCACACAAAAACAGTAAAAACTGAGCATTCTCATATGGTGTTTCTCCCGGTGACAACAGGTTTACACCTGTGTCCGTGGAGATAGACCAGTTGTTATGTTTTCCGCTTCCATTGACTCCGGCAAAAGGTTTTTCGTGAAGCAGGCAAACAAGTCCATGTTTTGCAGCTACTTTTTGCATCATTTCCATCGTAAGCTGGTTATGATCCGTAGCAATGTTGGTTGTTGTATAGATAGGAGCCAGCTCATGCTGCGCCGGAGCCACTTCATTGTGCTGCGTCTTGGCAAGAATGCCTAGTTTCCATAGCTCCTCATTTAAGTCTGCCATGTAAGCTTCCACTCTTGGTTTAATCACACCGAAATAATGGTCATCCATCTCCTGTCCTTTCGGAGGTCTTGCACCAAATAAAGTACGTCCTGTAAATTGAAGATCCTTTCTCTGATCATACATTTCTTTTGTAATGAGGAAGTATTCCTGCTCCGGCCCTACAGAGGTGGTAACATAGTTTACCTTGTCATTACCAAAGAGACGGAGAATCCGAAGTGCCTGTTTATTCAGAGCCTTCATGGAACGAAGCAGCGGTGTTTTCTTATCCAGGGCTTCTCCTCCATAGGAACAAAAGGCGGTTGGAATACATAAGGTTTTTCCCTTAATAAATGCATAAGAAGTAGGATCCCATGCAGTATATCCTCTTGCCTCAAAGGTAGCTCTTAAACCACCGGAGGGAAAAGAAGAGGCATCCGGTTCTCCCTTAATCAGCTCTTTTCCGGAAAATTCCATGATAACGCCTCCGTTTGGAGAGGGCGAAATAAAACTGTCATGTTTTTCCGCTGTGATTCCGGTAAGAGGCTGAAACCAGTGGGTATAATGAGTTGCACCTTTTGATACCGCCCATTCCTTCATTGCTTCTGCCACAGCATCTGCTACACTGCTATCCAGTTTCACACCTTCATCTATGGTTTTTCTCAAAGACTGGTACACTTTTGCAGATAAGCGCGCTTTCATAACCCTATCATCAAATACCATACATCCAAAGTATTTTGATACATTTTTTCTTTTCATAATGACAACTCCTTTCATATTAAAAGGCAAGGATGTCTTTCCTGATATCTACATGAAAGACGCCCTTGCCTTCTTTAAACTACTTGATTGTAACAATGGAAAAAGCGTCTCTGAGATTATACACTCAAAGACGCCCTTGCCTTTACGTTTTGGATAATAACACCAGACAAACCTCTTTGTCAATAATTTTTTTGTTTTTTTCAAATATAAATCCACCATACAAAATCTCCGAAAATTTTATTGACAAATAAGTTATATCGTTGTATAAATATGCGTATGAGCAAAGGCGTTCATTTCGGAAGCAGATATTCTCTGCTTCCGAAATGAACGCCTTTTTCTTTAAAATAAAAGAGAGGAAGGGAATGGAAAATGAAAAAAGAAGGTCAGATACGGATTCCTTCCGGATGTGCCATTGCAGCTATGATTTCCAGAAAAGGGAAAAGAATATCCGGGGAAAGCATTACCAATGCAATGAAACCTATGCACGACCGTTCCAATGGTTTAGGGGGCGGCTTTGCCGGTTACGGAATTTATCCAGAGTATAAAGATTTTTATGCATTTCATATGTTTTTTGACAGCAGGGCTACCAGAAAAGAATGTGAGGTATTTTTAAAGGAGCGATTTGAAATCGTACAATCGGAAATCATTCCCACCCGGAAAATACCGGAGATCACAGATGAGCCTATTATTTGGAGATATTTTGTGGCTCCCTTAAAGTCCCTTCTCACATCCATGCAGCTGGATGAAAAGGAATATGTGGTACGCACGGTGATGAAGATCAATACCGAGATGCCCGGAGCCTATGTCTTTTCCAGTGGAAAAAATATGGGAACCTTTAAGGCAGTTGGTTATCCGGAGGACATTGGTGTTTTCTATAAATTAGATGAATACCAGGGATATTCCTGGACTGCTCACGGTCGGTACCCTACCAACACTCCAGGCTGGTGGGGAGGAGCACATCCCTTTACTCTTCTGGATTCTTCTGTTGTACATAACGGAGAGATTTCTTCCTATGATGCCAACCGCCGATTCATGGAAATGTTTGGATATAAGTGTACTCTTCAAACGGATACAGAAGTCATTACGTATATTTTAGATTACCTGCTCCGCCGGCAAAGTCTGACTCTTGGAGAAGCCTCCAGCGTCATTGCTGCTCCGTTTTGGAGTACCATTGCATCAAAAGCTGATCTGGAAGACCAGAAAAAACATACCTACTTAAGAACAATGTTTCCAAGCCTTCTGATCACCGGACCATTTTCCATTGTCTTTGGCTTTAACGGCGGACTGATGGCACTCAATGACCGACTAAAACTTCGCTCTATGGTTGTAGGAGAAAAAGAAGATATGGTTTATATTGCCAGTGAAGAAACCGCTATCCGTGCCATGGAGCCGGATGCTGAAAATATCTGGGCTCCTGCCGGCGGAGAGCCGGTTATTATAACAGTAAAGGATGGTGTTTTAGTATGAGCATTGCATTTATCTACCCGGAATTTGAAGTGATTCGAAATGAAAACCGCTGTATTTCCTGCCGGATCTGCGTCCAGCAGTGTGCGAATGGCGTACATTCCTATAACAGTGAAACAAAGCGTATGGAATGCGACGAGAGTAAATGTGTAAACTGCCACCGCTGTGTTTCCTTCTGCCCTACCAGAGCCTTAAAAATCACCAAAAGCAACTGCTCTTTCCGTGAAAATACAAACTGGTCAGAAGGCACCATGAAAGAAATCTATAAACAGGCCAACAGCGGCGGTGTTCTGCTCTCTCTTCCATGGGAAATCCCAACCCTCTCCCCGTTTATTGGGACCGTATTTTAATCAATGCTTCCCAGGTGACCAATCCTCCCATTGACCCTCTGCGGGAGCCTATGGAAACCAAAGTTTATCTCGGAAAAAAACCAGAGCAGGTACATCGGCTTGCAGACGGAACTTTAGACTGTACACTTCCTCCTCAATTGGAACTGTCTATGCCTGTGATGTTTTCTGCTATGAGCTATGGCTCCATCAGTTATAATGCACACAAATCTCTGGCACTTGCAGCAACGGAACTTGGAATTCTTTATAATACCGGAGAAGGGGGGCTTCACGAAGATTTTTATTGTTATGGAGAAAACACCATTGTCCAGGTAGCATCCGGACGCTTTGGCGTCCATGAAGCATATTTAAATGCAGGCGCCGGTATTGAAATCAAAATGGGTCAGGGAGCAAAACCGGGAATTGGAGGCCATCTTCCAGGAACAAAGATTGTAGGAGACGTATCTCGCACAAGAATGATTCCGGAGGGATCTGATGCCATCTCCCCGGCGCCTCACCATGATATCTATTCCATTGAAGATCTGCGGCAACTGGTCTACTCTCTGAAAGAAGCTACCGAATATAAAAAACCAATTATTGTAAAAGTTGCAGCTGTCCACAATATATTGCAGCAATTGCCAGTGGAATCGCCCGTAGCGGCGCTGATATCATTGCCATTGACGGGTTTCGAGGCGGCACTGGAGCAGCGCCTACCAGAATCCGTGATAATGTGGGAATTCCAATAGAACTTGCACTCGCAGCAGTAGATCAAAGGCTTCGTGATGAAGGAATCCGCAACCAAGTTTCGCTTGTAGTAGGAGGCAGCATTCGCAGCGCTTCTGATGTGGTAAAAGCAATTGCTCTTGGAGCAGATGCATGCTATATTGCAACAGCTGCTCTTCTGGCTCTGGGATGCCATCTCTGCCGTACTTGTCAGAGTGGTATCTGCAACTGGGGAATTGCCACACAGCGTCCGGAGCTGGTGAAAAGACTGAATCCGGAAACAGGAAGCCAGCGACTTGTGAATCTAATGACAGCATGGAAGCATGAGATTAAAGAACTCATGGGCGGCATGGGAATCAACTCCATAGAGGCTTTGCGTGGAAACCGCCTGATGCTGCGCGGCATTGGATTAACAAAAAAAGAACTTGAGATACTTGGTATCTCTCATGCAGGAGAATGCTAACCTATTGTTACTGTTAATATTTAAAAGTTAAGAGGAAATAACATTGGGCTTAGAAAAGAGTAAACAATTACTGGGAGATGTGGTATAATATGAAAATCATAGATGCAACAAATTTAGATTACAAAGCTGTAAATGAAGAATTACGCAAGACCAACAGTGACTGCACTATCGAAGGTTGCTGCGGCCAGAGATTTATCGCTGCAGGTATGTCCGGGAAAAATATTACAATCCATGGTGTTCCGGGAAATGCACTGGGTGCATACTTAAACAATGCAAATATTACCGTAAACTCCAATGCACAGGACGCAATAGGAGACACTATGAATGAGGGAAAGATACTGATTCATGGTAATATTGGCGATGCGGCCGGATATGCTATGCGTGGAGGCAAAATCTATGTCCAAGGCAATGCAGGATACCGTGCTGGAATTCATATGAAAGCGTATAAAGAAAAGATTCCTGTTATGATCATCGGTGGATATGCCGGAAGCTTCCTTGGTGAATATCAGGCTGGTGGCATCATCATAGTACTTGGTCTTCACACAAACAATAAACAAATTGTAGGTAATTTCCCATGTACCGGAATGCATGGCGGCAAAATGTTTTTGCGCGGCGACTGTAAGGATATCCTCTTTCCGGCACAAGTAACTGCCAGATGTGCAACCCCTGATGATTTAGCTGAAATACGCAAATATCTGTCCGAATACTGTACAGATTTCGGATATTCTGTGAAAAAACTATTATCTGCTCCTTTTACAGTCATTACACCAGACAGTAACAATCCATATAAACAAATGTATGTAGCAAATTAGAAAGTAGGTGGTTTTTATGAAATATTCCAAAGAAGAGGTAATACAATATGTGCTGGAAGAAGATGTAAAATTCATCCGTCTCTCCTTTTGTGATGTGTTTGGCAAACAGAAAAACATCTCCATTATGCCTGAGGAACTTCCTCGCGCTTTTGAATTTGGAATTGCCATTGATGCATCTGCCATCGCAGGATTTGGCGATGAAAACCATTCCGATCTGTTTCTCCATCCGGATGCAGACACACTTGCACCTCTTCCATGGAGACCAGAACATGGGCGTGTGGTACGAATGTATTGCAACATTACCCATCCAGACGGCAAAACCTTTGAATGTGATACCCGTTCTATTCTGAGAAAAGCAGTTCAGGATGCACAGGATTTAGGATATCAGTTCTTCTTTGGTGCTGAACAGGAATTTTATCTATTTACTCTGGATGATAATGGAAACCCAACGAAAAAACCCTATGATAACGCTGGCTACATGGATATTGCTCCGGAAGACAAAGGTGAAAATATCCGACGTGAAGTATGTCTTACCCTTGAACAAATGGGAATACAGCCGGAAAGCTCTCATCACGAAGAAGGTCCGGGACAAAACGAAATTGATTTTCGCTACTCCGCTCCACTGACTGCGGCAGACAATGCCATGACCTTCCAAACTGTTGTGAAAACAATAGCCAATCGCAACGGCCTTTTTGCTGACTTTAGTCCAAAACCGCTAAAAGATAAGCCCGGAAATGGGTTTCATATTAATATATCTGTAAAATCTTCTGATAATACAGATAATACCAATTATATGATTGCTGCTATTCTGGATAAGATTTCCGATATAACCGTATTTTTAAACCCAACGGAAAATTCTTATCAACGTTTTGGCACTAATAAAGCTCCAGGATATATTTCCTGGTCCAGTGAGAATCGTTCTCAGCTTGTCAGGGTTCCTGCTGCTGTAGGTAAATATCAACGTGTAGAGCTTCGTTCTCCAGATCCATCCGCAAATACTTATCTGGCATTTGCCCTGCTAATTTATGCAATTCTGGATGGTATCCAGAATAAACTAGAACTAGCACGCCCGGCTGATATAAACCTGTATAAATCAGATGCTGATGTTCTTGCAAAATTTGAACAATTGCCTGGCGATTTCAAATCCGCATGCGCTTTGGCCGTAAATAGCAAGTTTATTAAAAAATATATACCAGATGCTATATTAGATATTTATTGCAATAAATAATTAAAACCAACGAAAAAGGAGGAGGTGTCAAATGAGTTTAAGAGAACGCTTTTACAGTATACTCATCGTGTCTGCAACAGATAGCTTCACCTCTGCCTTTGCTGACCTGCTCCCTGAAACAAGATACTACCCTGTCCATTCTGTTACAAGTGTCAGTGCTGCCAAACAAACGCTTGCTGAAAAAACATTTGATTTTGTTATCATCAACGCTCCACTACATGATGATGTGGGTATTCGTTTTGCGATTGACACTTGTACCACAAAACTGTCCGTTGTGTTACTTTTAGTAAAAAGTGATATCCATGCTGATATCCACGATAAGGTTGCTGAATATGGCGTTTTTACTCTGCCAAAACCAATTTCAAAGCTAACCATATTACATGCCCTCGATTGGATGGAAAGTGCCAGAGAACGGCTGAGACAATTAGAAAAGAAGTCTCTGTCTATTGAGGAAAAAATGGTTGAAATCCGTCTGGTCAATAAGGCAAAATGGCTTTTAATCAGCGAACTGTCCATGAGTGAACCTGATGCTCATCATTACATAGAAAAACAGGCAATGAATCGCTGTATTGCAAAACGAACCATTGCCGAAGAAATTATTAAAACTTATTCCTAATCCTCTTACCAATTTGTCAAGCAATATGCAAAATTGTTTTGAATCTTTATAGCGGTCAAATTGACCGCTATTTGGGGAAGGTTATAGACTATCTATCATGAACTCACATATGCAGCGCTTCCGTGAAACCCCGGCTCACGCTTTGAATATTGGAACGCTTCCGTTCTTATCACAATATGGATTTACTTCGCTTCTTCACCATTTTACCAATCAATACCCGAAAATTCCGCTTTCAATTCATGAAGCAGAAGAATCAGAACTGCTGTCCGGTCTATTGTCCGGTCTATTTGATTTTATTCTTGCCCGTGAAACTATGTTGGATCAGACTTGTACTGAATTTTTCCCCATTGCCAAAGATCGACTTCTTGCGGCGCTTTTCTGATCCCCCCTCTTGGAACGTTTTGCAAACTGCCTGTTCCTGCTTTTTACTGTGCATTTAATGACAGTCATCATCAAAGCATTAAACTGTATTCTGACGATATGCTCGAAAGAAGATGTATTCACAATCTCACCTCCTTTCCGCATACGTTGAAATATATAAACGGAAATACCGTTCATACCTTTTAGAAATACGAAAAGTGAGCATTAAAAAAGCCCACACAAAACTAATGGTTTACATGAACTAAAGTGGTAATTTATTCAGTTCTATAATTTTAGATTTTTTAATAACTGTCGAATATTTTCCTGTTTTTACTTTTTTATATATCAAGCAAAAATTTTCTTCGATAGATGATATTTACAAAGTAGTAGAAAATGAAATATACAACAATAAAGATAATACTATATTTTATCGACATTCCAAAACTGCTGACAGCACTTTGCGAATCAATATAGAGGATTCCAGCCCACATAATTATGATTGCAAAAAGAAATGGTATCCACAATAACACTTTTTTTCTTCCTATAGTACGGTACATTTCTTTTTGAGAAAAGCCTAATTTGTACATAGATTCATATTTCTTTTTTCTCTTTCCAAAGAGGTATAAAGTCTAAAGTAAATAAGGCTTACAGACGCAATCAGGAAAATTAAACTTACGGAAAATCCAACGAAAGTACATAATTTCCTCATTAAAGATTCTGTATTGTAATAATTTAATACCTTAATAAAAATAGTCAAAATCTCTTTCAAGATACGCAAGACTTCCGCTGATTATGAAAGAGGAAAGAAATACAGAAATAAGGTTTGAAAGATGTTCTTTCAAATATAGTTTAATCATTTTCTTCATCTTTTATTTTCTCCAAAACATACCCTACATTTCGTATTGCTTTTATTTCAAAGGGGCATTTTAATTCTCGAAGCCTTTTTCTTGCCCTTCCTATATTCACATTTAAGGTATTTTCTTCTACAAAAACATCTGTATCCCATAGGAGTTGTAATAATTCATTTCGCTTTACAGGAGTTGGGTATGCCCGGATCAAGCATTCCAAAATGTCTTTTTCGTTAATGCTATGGTATGTTCCAAATATTCTAATTTTAGCGTTTCTGTATTTAGAACCACATGGTCTAATTCTACAGTTTTTCTTTCCTGCAAAGCATACTCCCCATAAATTCTTCTTAAATGGGCATTGATTTTAGCAGTCACTACATCATAGGAAAATGGTTGCGTCAAGTAATCATCGCCACCACATTCGATTGCATATATCTGGTCTAAGTCCATGTTTCGTGCTGATAGAAAAATAACTGGAATCATGCTATGCCGACGAATTTTTTACACCAAAAGAAACCGTCATAACATGGTAAATTTATATCCAGTAACACCAGTTGTAATTGATGATTTAAAACTTGTTCAGCAACATTGGTAAAGTCACTACATACCCATATTGCAAATCCGTACTTTTTCAAATGCTCACTCAATAATTCTGCTATTTATATCATCTTCCAACAATACCAATTTTATATTGCATAAAAATATCGTCCTTTCTTTTGATACCTCTATCCTTTTGGCAAAGATAGCTTCGAAAGAAGACGCCCCACAAAGGAGCGCCTTCCAAGAATCTTGATTTTTGCATCAATCCCTTATTTTATCACTCGTTTCTTAATTTCCAGCATTTTCTTAATCATTTCCACACAGCCGTCAATTCCCAAAACAGAACTGTTCAAACAAAGGTCATAGCTGTCCGCATCTGCCCATTTCTTACTGGTATAATAATTATAATAGCTGGCTCTCTGCTTATCCGTTTTGTGAATTTTATCCTTTGCCGCTGCATCAGAAAGATTATATTTATCTGCAATTCTGCGGATGCGTTTGTCCATATCTCCATGAACAAAGACACTGAAGGCTCCCTCAAAATCAGATAATGCATAATCCGCACAACGTCCTACCATAACACAGGACTCCTCTTGTGCCAGTTTCTTAATGGTGTCAAACTGTGCCAGAAAAACTTTGTGATTAATGGGCATATCTGCAAAGGCTGCGGAAGAATAACCAAAAGAATAAGTATCCATAACCAGGGAATATAAAAAACTGCTTGTAGGCTTTTCATCATGATGCTCAAACAACTCCTGACATATACCGCTGTCCTTGGCTGCACGGTCCAACAGCTCCTTATCATAGCACTTGATACCTAAATCCTGTGCTAGCTTCATACCGATTTCCCGTCCTCCACTTCCATATTGACGTCCGATTGTTATAACTGTATTTGCTGCCATAACCATACACTCCTCTCCTGAAATTTCATATCTTGTATTCATTATAATCTATTTTGGAGGAAATGTATATATAATTTAGGAATTTAAAGGGATTTTTTCATATATTCACCGATAATTTAAAAGTAACAAGATAAGATTATCTTTTTACCGCAGCTTTTTCAATAACTGCTCAAAATACTCCGGCAAAGGCGCCATAAATTCCATATATTCCTTTGTCACTGGGTGGAGAAATCCCAAAACCATGGCATGAAGAGTCTGTCCCTCAAGTCCTGCATAGGGACATTTCTTCGGTCCGTACAGCATATCCCCTAAAAGCGGGTGCCCGATACTACTCATATGTACGCGTATCTGATGGGTACGCCCTGTTTCAAGCTGGCACTCCACGTAGGTAAAATTTCCGAAACGTTCCAGGACACGGTAATGCGTTACCGCAGGTTTTCCATTTTTCACATGCACCGCCATTTTTTTTCGCTCTATGGGGTGTCTGCCAATATCTCCCTCTATGGTTCCTGTATCCTCCTTCAGATTTCCATGAACAATGGCCCGGTATTTACGGGTAATACTGTGAACTTTCAGTTGTTCTGCAAGACTCTGGTGCGCCAAATCCGTTTTACATACCACAAGCGCTCCTGTAGTATCCATATCAATGCGATGGACAATTCCAGGGCGAAGAACGCCGTTAATGCCGGAAAGGTGGTCTTTACAGTGAAACATCAAAGCATTTACCAGAGTTCCTGTATAATGCCCTGCACTTGGGTGTACCACCATGCCTTTGGGCTTATTTACCACTAACACCTGTTCATCTTCATAGAGAATGTCCAGAGGAATCTCCTCTGCCAAAATATCCGGCTCCTGACTGTCTGGAACCTGCACAGTGATTTCATCCTCATCAGACAGCTTATAGCTGGCCTTTACCGGCTTTTCATTTACTGTAATATTCCCTTCCCGAAACTGCTTTTGCAAAAAAGAGCGGGAGTAATCCTTCATTACTTCCGCCAGATACTTATCAATCCGTTCTCCTTCGCATACGGCATCTGCCTGCAAACAAATCTGCTTCATGCTCTCTACTCCTGCTCTTTAGATGATTTCCATTTCAAGAACTGAAACTCCTCATCTTTATAATAAAACAAAACTAAAACAAACAACAGCACCATGCTGACTGTGACATAAATATCCGCCACATTAAACACCGGAAAATCTATAAGCGAAAAATAAATAAAGTCCACCACATAATTCAAACGCAAACGGTCAATCAGATTTCCGATTCCTCCTGCTGTAATAAGAAAACAAAGGATTTTCATGGGGAGAAACCGTTTTCCCTCAGGCAGTTTCCAAAGTATATAACACACGCCTAGCAAAATAGCGGACGTAAGCAACACTAAAAAAACCTTCTGGTTCTGAAAAATACCAAAAGCAGCGCCTCGGTTTTCCAGATAATGCAGGGACAACACATTGGGAATCAGGGGAATATCCGCCTGATTCTTCAGATGCTCTACTGCCAGTAGCTTTGTCCACTGATCCAGTCCTGTGAGAACCGCTACGGATAAAACAAGCTCTAAAAAAGATTCTATTCTTCTTTTCTTTTCCATTTGTTACTCCTTTCCTCCTGCAGGAAGCACAGACCGAATCCCTTCCAGCAAATCAGCGTCTGTCAGAGTTTTATCCACAACCGCATATCCTTTTTTCTGCAGCAGAATAAATTTTATGGCCTTTCCGTCCATTTTTTTATCCGATTTCGTAGTCTGCAGAATCTCTTCTGCACATAGGTTCTCTGTGTACACAGGAAGGTCAAACGCCTTTATCTGTTCTAAAATTTCTTCATATTCTTCTTTTGTAAGCCAGCCTCTTTTCATAGAAAGAAAGGCAGACGCCGCACAGCCCACTGCCACACACGCGCCATGGGACATAGTAAAATTTTTCAGTTTTTCAACCGCATGCCCAATGGTATGTCCCAGATTTAAGACTGCACGTTCTCCCTGCTCTGTAGGATCATTTTCTACCACGGTTTTCTTAATCACGCAGCTTCTGTAGATCATTTCCAGGCAGATGTCGTTTTCTCTCTGCATTATTTCTTCCCTGTGCAGAGTAAGCCATACGTTGTAATCCTTATCCCGAATCAGTCCGTGTTTGATAACCTCTCCCATACCGCTGGAAAACTCTGTATCAGGAAGAGTTTTTAGGACAGATACATTGGTATACACCAGAAGAGGCTGATGAAAAGCTCCCACCATATTTTTATACTGTTTAAAATCTACCCCTGTTTTTCCGCCAATACTGCTGTCTACCTGGGAAAGAAGTGTGGTGGGAATCTGGATAAAATCTATGCCCCTCAAATATGTGGCTGCCGCAAAACCAGTCATATCTCCGGTCACACCACCGCCTAAAGCTGCCAACATATCCTTTCTGTCAAAATGCTGCTGTATCAGATATTCATAGATTCCCTGTATCTGCTCCAGCGTTTTATTTTCTTCCCCGGCCGGAAGGATATAGGACATTACTTCCATTTTGCACTTTTTCAGCTCTCTTTTCACTTCCTCCAGATACAGAGGCGCCACATGACTGTCTGAAACAATACAGATGCGGCGGCTTTCTTTTTGCAGAGTCAGCACCTCGTCCGCAAGGGAAGCAAAATCCTTTCGGAAAACAATGGGATAGTGAAAATCCCCGATGCGCTGAACAAGTAAGCGTTCTCCCGTCATAGCTGTTTTTCCTCCTTTTGCTTGTTTAACAATATCTGTACAAAATCACATGATAGCGATCTTTTTTCGTCTTATTGGTAACAGAACCAAATTGAAATTTCCCTTTGCCTCGAACAGAAATAATATCTCCGTCCTTTATGGTGTATCCGTTTGATACCACACTTTTGCCGTTTACAAAAACCTTTCCTCCCTCTATAAAGGGAATTACACTGCTTCTTGAGGTTTTAAAAGCAAGGGCAATGATACTGTCCAGACGGGCAGAGGCCACTGTACCGGACACTTCCTCTCTTTTGGGAACCGGAAAATCCGTGATTTCCGTAATCTGCTCTGCCTTTACAGAGGTATGGCGGATACGGCAGATTTCTTCTTTGAGAAATTCACAAAGAGAAGTATGACAAAATACACAGGCACTATCCTCTTCCATGAGAATATCTCCGATTTTGCTCCTGTCAATACCCAGATTTAAGATAGCCCCCAGATAATCCCTGTGTGTCAGCTTATCCGAAAATTTCCGATTCAGGGGTTCAATTCTTAAACAGGCCAGAGGATAATCTTCTTTACAACAAAAAGCATCAGGGACGAAGGCTGCCATCTGACGCTCTGCGGTTTCATATCCTCCCCACAGCTTCACGGTCACTCCCGTATCTTTCATGGAAAGGCTCTGAAGCATATTCTGTTCGTTTAAATCAAGAAAATCGGAGAAGGTAAGAATTCCCCGAAAATAAGCCTTCTTACTCAACTCCGTCATACGCTTTTTAAATAAATCGTCTTTTTCCATAAGCTGTCATTAAAGTCCCTCGTAAATAGAACCGCCGGTGATATCATTTAAAAGCTCCTGAGAATCTCCGGTAATATCCACGCCTTCTGGTGTCAGAATGAAAATATAAGAAGATACCTTACGGATACTTCCATTAATTGAATAGCTTGCACCTGAGGTAAAATCAATAATATGCTGTGCAAGATTGATATCCAGTCCTTCCAGATTCAAAATAACGGTACAGCTATCCAGAAGTGCATCTACAATTTCTGTGGAATCTTCAAACTGTTTAGGCTTAATCACACACACCTCATTGGAAGATGTTTTCTTTTTTACATTATACATAGGCGTCACCTTACTTGAAGAAGAAGCGGTTGGCTGTTTCTGAGGCTTCGGAGCTTTTGTGGCAGCAGTCTGTTTTTCTGCTTTTTTATGGCTTTTGGAGGAGGAAACATAATCCTCATCAAAATCATCAAGATCCTCATCCAACTTTTTAAAGAATCTCTTTTTCGGCTTTTCGTCCTCAAAATCCTCGTCCATATCATCTAAAAACTCGTCATCATCAAAGTCTTCATTTACCTTCACTGCATCTAAAAATTTATCTAAGATATTCATACTAGCAATCTCCAATCCCTTTATATACTGTAATTTCTTTCTCCGAAGATGCCTGTCCCGACGCGGACGTGGGTAGCGCCTTCTTCAATGGCAACTTCATAATCACCAGTCATGCCCATGCTTAAGACATTCATAGTAACATTATCAATATTTTCCTGTGCAATGTCAACACTTAATTTTCTTAAATCCCGAAAAAAGTTCCGATTATTCTCCGGATCTTCTGTATAAGGTGCAATGGTCATCAACCCTTTTATCTGAATATGCGGAAGTCCGGCGATTTCTTTTGCAAGAGGCAGAGCCTCTTCTGGCGCAATTCCGAATTTGCTTTCCTCCCCTGCCACATTTACCTCTAATAGAACAGACGCAGTTCTATTTTTCTTCCCTGCCTCCTTGCTGATTTCCTCTGCCAGACGCAAAGAATCCACAGAATGAATCAGACATGCTTTATCTACCACGTATTTTACCTTGTTTCTCTGCAAATGCCCAATCATATGCCAACGAATCTCCGGTGACAGGATTTCCGCCTTTTCAGTCAGTTCCTGTACCTTATTTTCTCCAAAATCCCTGACACCTAAGGGCAAAAGTTCCTCTATCATGGATATGGGTTTTGTCTTACTCACTGCAATCAGGGTGACCTCTGAGGGATCTCTTCCTGCTCTTTTACATGCCTGTATTACTTTTTCTTCTACGCTTTTATAATTGTCACAAACGCTCATTTTCCTACCCCTTTCGTTGGTAACTCAAAAATCTGTTTCCTTCTCTTTAATGGAGAATTTCCTCTTCCTTAACGCTTTCTCCGTCCAGAACAATATAGTCAAAAGGCTGAAGACCATAGGAGGTTCCCTTCGCAACAATACAGTATTCCTCATTCTGGTCTAAAATCTCAATCTGCCGGAAAACTGCATAGCCTTTATTCATGCCATAAACCCCTTCCAGATAATCCACCTCACCCACCACAAAGGTTTCGGAGGAATCTGGTTTCTTTAGTACATCGTTCTCCCGGAAGGTTTTTTCGTCAACATAACAGTACCCTCCCGGATCTGCCTGGGTTTCGGCAGTAATCTCATTTCCATCCTCATCAATTTCCTTATAAATAACTGCTTCTACAAATTCAGTAACAGGAGAACCTTTGCGGTTATCTACCTCACGAATAAAGCCCCGTCCTTCTCCGTTATCTCCCTTTGCCAGAAAATCTCTTGGAATCAGATAAAACTCCTTTGTCACAATAGAACTTACCGGTATTTTTAATCCACTCTGGGTATTTACAACCAACTCAATCTCCAGGAAGCGGTCAGAGGCATAGCGTATCATACCATTCTGAAGCTGAATTTTTGCCACCTTCTGATTTCCCACATTGACAATGGAAAGAGAGCCGTTCTGGACTTTCTCCGTCCTTTGTAAATCTGACCTTGATGCTGGTACGATCTGCAATGGCTGCCGCCAGCTTATCGGTAATTGGCACCATAAGCGTCCATTTTTCACTGGTGATTACCTTATAAACCGAATCTCCCGCCTTTATCTTCTCACTGGTCAGAAGGTCTGTCTTTTTATAAGCTCTCTCGTTAAAATCTTCTTCTTTCAGGTCTTTTGCTGTTTTTTGTTCATATCCATCCGTAGAATATACCACAACACCTGCCTCCGGAGCTGTGTATACGGTCTGACTTCCCAGAGAAACAGCAGAGCCTACTGCCTGTCCTGCAATCACCTGGGAAGTTTCATCTTCTTCCTCGTCTTTAACCTGCTCTGTCACACCTGCCGCCTGCAGAATGCTTCCCTCCAGTTCATATTTAAAGCTGTAGGTATCATAAAAATCACTGCCATCAAAGGAATAGGCAAACTTTGCCATACTGGAACGAAGTTTTTCCAGTTGTTCCTCTGTAAGCTGAATATCCGGTGCTTCCTGTTTTGCTGCAGACAGCCCATAGACAGAGCCGTTTTTCCGCACCTGCATGCCTTCCCGGGCATAATACCTGGTATATCCCGTACCGCCTGCCTGTACCACCTGCTCCTCCCGGAGCGCCAAAGCTGTACAGACCGGATTCTTAGTAAGCGGACCGGAGGTAACCTGATAAGAAGTCACATGGGACGAGGTCGCATACAAAATCACGGTAATCACCATATAGATAAACAGGGCGCCAAACATCATGGTTGTAATATTAAAGGTCAGCACCCGCTTTATGGCGGAAAAGAATTCTTTTAATTTTTTACCAAAACTGTTTTTTTTGCCTGCCAATCTGAATCTCCTTTTTAATCCGTTCGTTTTCTGCACTATTTTATATTTTACCATTTTCACTGTAGAATCACAATAGCTAAATTTTGTGTATAAAGGAGTTTTAAAAGGAAATACTAATACCGTGAAAAGGAGGCTTATATTTATGAACAGCAGAATTTTAGATTATACGGCACTGGTTATTACCCGTTATTGGCGCAGTAAACTGGGGATTAATCGGACTTTTCCGTTTTAATCTTGTTACCTTCCTGTTTGGCGATATGACCTGGATTTCCAGAATTATTTACACTCTGGTGGGCATATGCGGTCTGTACCTGCTCAGTCTTTTTGGAAGAATCTCTTCCTTTTCAGACAGTACAGAACACCTGTAAAAGGGAGAAAAAAGGGCTGTGATTTTAAGCATTTGTAAGTTTGCTTAAAATCACAGCCCCATTCATACCCATTGCAATGCAGGAAAACCGATTAAATGGAAACCAGAATCATCTCTTTTACACTTTCAGGCAATTCTTTTTCATCTTTAGAAACACTTAATACAAAAGAAACGTGATACTTTTCACCCATGGTATTCAGACGTGTGAGAACCTCTGCAAATTCTTCGTCTTTTACCTTTGAAATTTTGATGAAGCTATCAAGGTACATTTTTTCCAAATCATTATCCTGAGAAACAACACCGGAAAGGAAACCCAGAAATTCGCTGCTGTTCTGAATGTCATAGTCAGACATATCAATCAGACGTACTTTGTTATTCAGCTCATACATATGTTTTCTGCTTTTATCCAGATATACCAGTGTTCCCCTGGCTTCCTTCACCTCTGTATTTACCTTATCCAGAAGTACCTTTGTTTTTCCTTTACCCTTTTCTCCTACAATTAACTGAACCATCGCAATTTCCTCCTTAGCCGCACGTAGTATGTATTTTTACTAAAAACGTGGTTATCGTTGAATTAATTATAGTGCATATCGTTCAAAAATACAATGGTAAATTAAAAATTTCAGGTAAAATTTTAAGAATTTATTTTTTCCAGCATCTGACGGACACGATTGTTCATCTCGGGTTTCATTTTCTGCCCCGTAAACAAGAATCGCATAGGCATCGCCATAATTATTCTGAGCCAAAAGCACGGTATAATGCTCAGCTTCACTGGAAAAATACTTTCCTCCCAGTATTGTTATGCCCTTAGGAACGGAAATTCTTCCTGCAGTATAGAGGTTATCACAGTTTAACCACTGCTGGTTTTCTGTACCGTCTGCTTTGCTGTAATTCAGAATAAACTCCGGCAGTCCCATGGCATTTAAAATATCCGGATATTCTAAAAATCGATTCATCAAAAGATACAGATCATACACGGTACTGTATTGATTTTCATCAGATACACCTGTAACATTAGCAAAATGAGTATTGGTCATGCCAAGCTCCTGTGCCTTCTGATTCATCAACTCTACAAAGGCTTCTGCGCTGCCTCCTGCGCTTCTTGCAAGAGCCAGACAGGCGTCCTGTGCAGAAGATACCAGTACTGCATTGTAAAGCTGATTTACTGTAACCTGAGTATCCGAAGATAATCCGCAGGAACGGAAATCATTTCCGTATACCATGTCCTCGGAAGCAATGGTTATGCTGTCCTCAGGATTCAACTTATCATAAGCTGTTAAAACTGTCATAAGCTGTGTCACCTTACCGGGAGATATCCTCTCATAAAGACCGGTTGCAAAAGGAATCTCTTTTTCCTGTACGGCAAACAACCCGGCCCGCTCTCCTTCTTTTGCCTCCACACCCTCTAAGGGAGTTTCGGCCTCTCCTACACAGAGTGTATCAGCCAGACCCTTGCCCACCGGATAATCCTCCCCTGCCATGGTTCCAAAAATCTGCTGGCTTCTGTTATAGGGAAGAACCTCCTTCAGCTTCCTGTTCCCCGAAACCAGAAAAATTGCCAATGCCCCAAAAAGCAGAACAAGAATCAGAAGGACTACCAGAAACAGAGTCTTTATCATTTTCTGCTGATGCCGCTTCTGGTATCTGGAAGGTTTCTTTTTTTGTTTTTTGGAGAATTTATCGATACATTTCACGCCAGTCCAATTCTCCTCTTCCCAAAGAACGAATCATCATCTCCGCAGTTGCCAGATTGGTTGCCATAGGAATGTTATGTGTATCGCAGAGCATAAAAATCCGCTTTACATCAGGGTCATGCTTCTGCGGCTCCAAAGGCTCTCTTAAATAAATCACCAAATCCATATCATTTTGTTCGATCATAGCGCCTAACTGCTGTTCGCCGCCTAAATGCCCTGCAAGAAATTTGTGTACTGTCAGATTGGAAGCTTCCTCGATAAGTCTTCCTGTAGTTCCGGTGGCATAAAGATTATTCTTTGATAAAATATTCCTGTAAGCAATGCAAAAATTCTGCATTAATTTCTTTTTTGAATTGTGTGCGATCAAACCGATGTTCATGATTTTTCTACCTCCCTGTAAGTTCTGTATCTCTGTAGACCCACGTTCAGCACAAGCCCCATTCCAATATAAAGGCTGACCATAGAAGTCAGACCATAGCTGACAAAGGGCAACGGCGTCCCGGTATTTGGCAGTATCTTTGTAACAACCGCTACATTGATAAAGCCCTGCACTGCTACAATGGACGCGACTCCGCAGCATATCAGTTTTCCGGCCATATCCTTTGCCCGCAGGCTTGTCCTGATACATTCAAAAATAATCAGAAGCAACAGCAGCAAAATTGCCACACATCCGATAAATCCCAGTTCCTCTCCTGCTACAGAGAAAATAAAGTCTGTCTGGTTTTCGGATACGAAGTTTCCCTTGTTTGCAGATGCCACCTCATTGTTGTTCAGACCTTTGCCTGTAAGCTGTCCGGATCCAATTGCCATCACCGAATTTTCCTGCTGATTTACCGCGTCTGAATATTCCTCGTCTTCAGAATTTAAAAACGCCATAATTCGATTTCTCTGATAAGGCTCTATAAGTTTCTGATCCGGCTGGACAACAATAAAGAGAAATACAACTGCAAGAGGAACGACAATCATCAGTGCTCCTCCTATAATTTTATAGCTTAATCCTGCAATATATAACAGTATACAGAAAATTATAGCAATAGTTATGGTATTTTTCAAGTCCGGCTGTTTCAGAATCAGGGCAAGAGGAACTGCCATCAGCACTGCTGATTTTGCCAGAGTTTTCAGTGTATTCAAATCCTCCTCATGATCCATAAAGAATTTGGCAAAAAAGAGAATAAGTACAATTTTGCAAAGCTCAGTAGGCTGGAACTGAAAACCGCCGATATTAATCCAACGGGTAGCGCCATTGGCATCAGTTCCAAGAAAAATAACCAGAAGAAGCAAAATCAAAATGCCTCCATACATAATCCAGTTAAAATTCAAAATCCAACTGTAATCCATCAGGGATACAATCACCATAACTGTCAGTCCCAAAATCATACCTGCAAACTGCTTCTTCTGAAGAGAAGGCTCTGCACTTCCCACCAGAAGCACTCCGATAAAGGTCAGCACCATAAGCACCAGTACCAGTCTGAAATTGTAGTCCTTTAATTTGTATTGTCTAATCATGAAAACACCTTTTTCCTAATCTCAGTTATTATCTCCAGAAGGTAATTCCCGGAGAAGAATGTTCGATATCGGTCTTTAGGGGAATCTTTGCCATAAAAGTAGCTGTATCTTTTCGATACCGGATTTCTACTTTTTGCTCCTTTACGGCAAAATATTTATTCACAGCCCGAATCACGTCGTTTTGCAGCATGGTCATCATTTGTGGAGTACAGTCCAGCCGTTCTGATGTCAGAAGCAGCTTTAAACGGTCTTTGGCTACAAGACCGGAACGTCTGCCCGGAAATCTCAACAATTCCATGCCCTCCTTTTATTTTCTGAAAATGCCTGAAAGCCGCCCGAAAACACCCTGTTTTTTCTGAAATTTCAAAAGAGGCACTTCCTCCCCTGAAATTCTGCGGCAGATATTTTCAAAAGCCCTGCCGGACATAGAATCCTTTCCGCAGAGAGGCTCTCCCTGGTTGGTGGCTATCACCACAGCCTCATCGTCTGGTATAGCGCCTAAAAGGTCTATTGCCAGAATTTCCGTTACATCTTCAATGGACATCATCTCACCGCGCTTAATCATATCCGGACGCAGCCGGTTCACAATAAGCTGAATTTGCGGCATCTCATTTGCCTGCAAAAGTCCTACAATACGATCTGCGTCGCGGATTGCAGAAACCTCCGGAGTGGTAACTACAATAGCTCTCTGAGCCCCGGCAATGGCATTTTTAAAACCCTGTTCAATTCCTGCCGGACAATCCAGAATAATGTAGTCAAATTCGCTGGACAAATCCTCTGTAAGCTTTACCATCTGCTCCGGCGTAATGGCTGTTTTATCCTTTGTCTGTGCAGACGGCAGCAAAAACAGATTATCGCACTGCTTATCTCTTATCAGCGCCTGCTTCAGCCTGCAACTTCCCTCAATAACGTCAATCAGATTGTAAACAATGCGGTTTTCAAGCCCCAGCACCACGTCCAGATTTCGAAGCCCGATGTCCGTATCCACTACCACAACCTTTTTGTTAAGCCTGGCAAGACCCAGACCAATATTGGCTGTAACTGTGGTCTTTCCCACGCCGCCCTTACCGGACGTTACTACAATAATTTCACTCATACCAAACCCTCCTGATCTTTTTTGTACTTCCTGTGTACTTCGCAAATCTGTGGTTAATCGTTTCGTACTGCAGTTGTGTCAACAGAAGATGCTGCTCCTGTGACAATATCAGATTCATCTGCAAGCTCGTACTTATAGCGGAGGATATCTTTTGCCACATCAACTGCATTGCTGGAAGCATAGCCGTTTCCAATGCGGACAGCAATACCCACTTCCGGGTTTTCGTAAGGTGCGAAGCCCATAAACAGAGCATGTGAGGGCCGGGTTAAGTCTTCCTGTGCAGTACCTGTTTTACCGGCAACGGAAATGCCGAGAGAGCTTAAAGAAGCATTGTTTTGGGCAACTCCCCGCATACCTGCTTGCACAGTTGTCCAGGTATAATCTGCAACGTCCATATCTCCTTTGACTTCCGGAGTGTAATCCTCGATTACCTCTCCCTTGGAGTCTGTTACTTTATCAAGAAGGGACAGCTCATAGCTGGTTCCCCGGCTCGCAATGGTAGTGACATATCTGGCAAGCTGAGAGGTGGTAACAGACAAATCACTCTGTCCGATAGAGGTTCTCAGCGCATCAGAGGTAGACATTGTCGGAGATACCTCTGTAATTTCCAGACCTGACTTTTCATTTAAACGGAACAGATTTGCATATTTCATCAGCTTCTCAACGCCCAGAGAATCGGAATATTTTCCGTTTGCATCCATACCCAAATCATAGGCAACCTGGTTCATAAACACGTTACAGGAATTGGTGATACCGGAAACTGCATTCATATAGCCATGACCGGAATGCAGCCAGCACCAGGGGGCATTTGCAATTTTGTCAAACTGTCCGTCACAGACTGCACCGTAATTGTCATTAACAATACCTTCCTCCATACCTGCAACTACGGTAATAACTTTAAATGTAGAACCCGGAGCAGTAAGCTGCTGGGTCGCCTTATTGTAAAAAGGACCGGATAAATCCTGTGACAGCTTGGCAAAATACTCGGTATCCATATTATTGGCAAGCCGGTTGTTGTCATAGCCCGGATAAGTAACACATGCCAGGGTTTCTCCTGTATTAACATCTGTGATAACCACGGAACCGGAACAGGGGTCTAAAGCCAACTGAGCTGGTGTGATTTCCAGATTCCGAATTTTATTTATCATAAAAATCATAGGCTCTCATAGAACCTGATTTTAAAGCATTATAAGTCTGCTCGTCCTTTTCCAGTACCTTCTGATCATATAAAAGCATACAAAGCTGAGTGCCGGAAATAGTATCTGCCTGCAGCATATATTTATAGAGGATTTTTGAGAATCCCTCGTCCTCTGCCAAAGATTCTGTCAGATACTCTGCCAAAGCTGTATAAACTTCATTGGAATCCAGATATTCCTCCTCGGAAGAGAACTGGGAAATATCAATCCAGTTTTTTCCTGCAGCATAAGTCAGAAACTCTTTTAAGCTGATAGACTCCTCCTTTGTCCATGCCTTATACACCTCATCAGAGGAATCAATGGAATCCCTGGATAAAATTCCTTTCTGGTTCATCAGGAAATCATTCACAATATAGCTCTGGTATTCCTGCATCTCTTTTGGAAGCTCCTTATAAGCCGCAGGATTTTCCTTTGTCAATTCTTCCTTTACCTGTGCAAAAACCTCTTCCTGTTTTTGCTGAAACAGACTGTAAACCTGTTTTTCCAGCTCTGTAGCATCTTCCTCCTTAAAATGGGAGATATCCAGAACACTGTTATTGATCAAAGCATTGTATACATCGTAAATCGGTGTTTTAATGGCAGCCGTATCCATGCCATCTTCCACCTTAAACTCCTTGGCATTGATAATATTCGCTACCAGAATTCCGGCCAATCTTCTGTTCCAGAATGTCATAACAGACTCTCTGCAAATCCTTGTCAATCGTCAGATAAACATCATTTCCGGACTTTGGATTTTTTCTGGAATTACTGTCAATCTTTAAAACCTTTCCCATAGTATCTACAAAAACTGTTTCAGATCCGTCTTTTCCCTGCAGCTTTGTTTCCATTTCCTTTTCAATACCTGACTTTCCGATAACTGCATCAGCAGAATACTTTCCTCCCTGGTCACGGAGATTCTGAAGTTCCTCAGCATCTGCCTTTCCTGTATATCCGATAATAGGTGCAAAGCTCTCTGCTTCATCGTATACACGGATAGAATCCTCCATAATATCCACGCCCTGAAGATCATCTTTCTGTTCCATAATTTCTGCCACAGTTTCCTCACTGACATTGGTAGCAATGGTAACAGGCACATATTTTTTAAAACTGTTGGTAGACAAAATATAACGGATTTTTACCAGTTCTAAGGTTTCCTCCGTTGTAAAGCTTTCCGGAAGCCCATAGGTCTTCAGTTCTTCTTTTGTATACGGCTTCTTTTCATCTGTCAGAGCAAAGCGTTTGTTTCCTGACAGATACTCCATAATTTCATCTGCACTGGATTTTAACTGCTTTTTCGTCAGATTTTCAATCTGTGCTTCCCCATATACGTCTGCTTTAAAACGATTTAAGGTAAAGCCTGTTGCGTCAAAGACATATTTTTCCTCTTCATTCAATACAATGTGGAAAGGGATATCTGTAGTTTCATTGTGTGCTTTTAAAATCTTCAAAATCTCATAGGCCACATGATTCAGAGTCAGGTTTTTTTCTCTGGTGGAATCATAGGTTCCGTTATCCTCTAAAATTACGGAATAGGAAAGCTGATTATAGGCCAGAGGCTTTCCGTTTCTGTCCAGAATATTTCCTCTGGTTCCTTTCAGAGTTCTCTCCTTGGTAATACTCAGATTGAAATTATCTGCGTATTCCTCGCCATGAATGATCTGCAGAGCAAAAAGTCTTTGAATCAGCACCCCAAACATGACGCAGAATACAAGAATAACAACGGTTGTTCTTTTCAGCCCTACTTTTTTGATAAACTTCTTTATTTTCTTAACCAAATGGAATCTCTCTCTTTCATTTCCAGTTCGCTCAGTTTCTTATTTAATCGAAACAGCAACTTGTAAAGTACAACGGTAACCAGCACGGTATAAATCATTTCCGGAATCATAATACGTCCGAAATAATAGAAAACCTGCAGTCTTCCCCGCATGAGAAACTGCATACCATATACAAGACCGCCGTAAATCAAATCTCCGGCAGCCACCAAAAACAGGGGCACACGAATCTCTTCATCATAAAAAATTTTGCAGCAGCACCCTGCCACATACCCGATGCACAGGTAAATCAGGGCATAAAAACCCAGCAGGTTTCCGTAGAAAACATCTTTTAAAAGTCCGCAGAAAAGTCCGGTCCAAAGACCAGAAAGCTTTCCTCGCATAAATCCAAAGGACACTGTAACAATCAGCAACAGATTGGGTACAATGGATCCAATGGAAAGGCCTTGAAATACGGTACTCTGGAGTATAAAGCATACCAGAATTACCAGACCCTGTACTGCTCTTCTTTTTATTCGCATCAGGAATCCCCTTTCTGCTGTTTTAATTCTTTAATTACCAGTACCTCGCTTAAATGCTCAAAATCAACGACAGGTGTCAAAGTTCCCGTCTTTGTCAGATTATTGGGGTCTTCCTTGATTTCGCTGACATAGCCGATGAGAATCCCCTTTAAAAACTTGTCGCTGACATCAGAGGTCACAATCTTTTCTCCCTCCTGGATTTTGTTGTCTTTGTCCTTCAGATGAATAAACTGCAGCTTGCCCTCATCGATCAGACGTAAATCCCCTGCCACAATACAGCGGTCAGAGGTACTCATGGTCATGGCACTGACATTGCTGGTATCATCAATAATGGAACGGACTGTCGCCCAGTTTTTTCCTACCTCTGTGACAATGCCCACCAGACCGCTTCCTGCAATTACGTTGCAGTCTTTCTGAATCCCGTCATCAGTGCCTTTGTTAATCGTAAAACTGTTGAACCAGTTTCCTGTATCCTTGGATATTACGTTGGCAGCCACTTTATCATACTGGCTGTAATCCTGATCTAACTGATAAAGCTCCTGAAGACGCTCCAACTCTGTCAGCCCCTGGGTAAGACGGCTGTTTTCTGCGGTCAGCTCATCTACCTTTTTCTGAAGTTTTTTGTTTTCTTTTACAAGAGTCTGCTTATTCTGAAAGCCTGCTGTGGCATCATCAAGAGCAGCTCCCACCTTATTAATGCCTTTCTGGAAGGGTACGATAATATAACCCGCCGCATTTCTCACCGGTTCAATGGGAAATTTTACGGCAGCGGCAAAAATCATCAGACCTACACAGCCCAGAACCATGGCAGCAAGCACATGCTTGCTTTTAATCGTCCAATTATGCTTTTTTTTCATTCTCAAAACCTCAGCTTTTCTTTCCGGCTACCTGACCCATTTTTGCAGGGTACGGTTTCCAATAATTTCTTTCAACCCATAAATGGTGCAGAGTTCGTAATATCCTGACAGACGTACCTTTTCTCCGGTTGCCTGGCTTAAAAACCAGTCCATATCCGGAATTCTGGCAGTTCCGCCTGCAAGGAAAATCCCCTGCTCCTGTATATTCTGATATATCTGGGGCGGCGTTCTCTCTAAAAAAAATTTAATTTCCTCGCAGATAGAGCGGATAGGACCTAAAATTGTTTCATATATCATATCTGAAGGGATAATCCCCTCTCTTGGCAAACCGCTTAAGCTGTCAACTCCCACGATTTTTCTCGCTTCCCGGATATCCTCCTTCAGATAGGCAAGAGAAAATTTCAGTCTTCTGGCTGTCCGGTTCCCAATGTAGAGATTGTACTGTTTGCGTACCTCGTTGACAATCGCTTCGTTTAACTGCTTGCCGCCGATTTCTACAATTTTACTCAGTACCACCCGTCCCTTTTCGATAACAGAAATTTCTGTACTCTGAGCCCCGATATTGACAATCATGCTTCCCTTTGTGTGATTAATGGGAATTCCAAGCGCCACCGCATCTGCGATGGTTTTGTTCACCATATAAATATTATTTTTTCTGTTGGAATTTCCAATGGTATAATAGGCCCGCTGTTCAATTTCTGACAAATCCGAAGGAACCGCCAGATATAAAATATTGCTGAAAACATTGCCGGCATTTATCTTATCCAGTAAAGCCTGTAAAACCATCTCTGTGTGAGTGACATCTGCAATCTTCCCATAAGCCATGGGCGAAATCACAGATACATTAGACGGATTTTTTTCAAAAATCCCATATGCCTCATTTCCGACTGCCAGAATCTGCTTCTGGTTGCGAATGGCTATCATGTTTTTTTCCGTTAAAACAGTATCCTGGTCCTGTGAATAAATTTTTACCGTACTGGTTCCCAGGTCTACTCCAAACGTTTTATGCAATGGCATGTAAACTTGTCCCCTTTAACTTTTTAACATTTAAAAAATCCCCTGCTGGCGAAAACTCAGATATCTGCAGTCCCCGATAATAATATGGTCTAAAAGGGAAATCCCTAGAAGCTCTCCTGCTTCCAGTATCCGCTGTGTAAAATCCAAATCAGCCTGACTTGGAGCAGGGTCGCCGCTGGGGTGATTATGTACAAGAAGAATTCCCACTGCATGATAAGACATGGCAGCAAGGAAAACCTCCCTTGGGCTGACTAAAGATGCGTTTACCGTCCCCTTAAAAATCATTTCCTCCCCCAGCAAATGATTTTTAGTATCCAGCATCATACAGATAAGCTCCTCCTGCTCCTTATGACGAAGTCTTTCCATATAATAATCCGCAATACTCCAGGGCTTTGTAAACTGAAGTCCTTTTCTTGCCGTTGTCTGAGCAATGCGTTTGGAAAGCTCCCCGATACACTTAATCTGTACTGCTTTCACCTTTCCGATACCTTTTACGGATTTTAACTGGGTAAGACTTAAGCTGTGAAGCCCTAAAAGTCCTTCTTTTTCTCTGGACAGATTCAAAACTTCCTCCGCCATATGAACAGAAGGGCTTCCCTTCGTTCCGGTTCGTAAAAGAACAGCAAGAAGTTCTGCGTCTGTAAGGGCTTCTGCGCCCAGACGCACGCACTTTTCATAGGGCCGTTCTTCTTCTGGTATCTGTTTCATTTTTTTCAATTCTGCCATACTCTATGTTATGATTTCTTTGGCACATTTTATAGCATAGGGTTTTCGCAGATTCATTGTAGCACAGATTGCAAAAACTGTATATGCCTTACGAAAAATTTATGAGATTTTTCATAATTGCTTCTCCAACTTTCAGTCCGTCCATGGCAGCAGATGTAATGCCTCCTGCATAGCCTGCGCCCTCTCCACAGGGATAAATCCCGGATACAGAGGACTGAAAGGCTTCGTTTCTGCAGATTCGCACCGGAGAAGAAGTTCTGCTTTCAATTCCGGATAATACCATATCTCCCCTGGAAAATCCCGGAATGATATGTCCAAATGCCTCAATTCCATGTATCAGGGTTTCATTTAATACTTCCGGCATCAGAGTTCTCAGATTTGCAAAGGCATAATCCCCTTTCATACAGGGCTTTACCGCGCCCAATGCAGCAGAAACCTGATTTTTACAAAAATCTTCATAAAGCTGCACGGGAATTTTGCCTTTTCCCAGTCTGTACGCCTTTTCTTCCAGCTTTCGCTGAAATTCCATACCGGAAAGTATATCCTCTCCCGGAAAATCCTCCGGCGTCACAGTTACAATCAACGCACTGTTGGCATTTACAGAGCCACGGTCCTGATAACTCATACCGTTTACTGCAAGTCTTCCCTGTTCTGACGATGCATTGACCACATACCCTCCCGGGCACATGCAAAAACTGTACACACCTCTTCCATTTTCTCCTTTATGGGTCAGCTTGTAACTGGCTGCGCCGAGAACGCCCTCTGTTTCCTGTCCGTACTGATAAGCGTTAATCAGGGACTGAGGGTGCTCTGCGCGAAGTCCTACAGCAAATGCTTTGGCTTCCATATGGATCCCTTTTTCCTTTAAAAGGGCAAAGGTATCTCTGGCGCTGTGCCCCACAGCCAACACCAGTGTGTCTGTGGAAACTTCTTCTGTATCGTTTATAGTAATGGAAGAAATCCTTCCATCTTTTATCTTCAAATCCGTCATTTTAGAAGAAAAACGAATTTCTCCCCCTGCCTGCTCAATAAAACTCCGGATATTTTTTACAATGTTTATCAAGGTATCTGTGCCAAGGTGAGGCTTTTGCTGATAGAGAATTTCCTCTGGCGCTCCTGCCTCCACGAAAATCTTTAAAACCTCCCTGTTTCTACCTGCAGGGTCTTTTACCAGAGTATTCAGTTTTCCGTCAGAAAAGGTTCCTGCACCGCCTTCTCCAAACTGTACATTCGATTCCTGATTCAGTTCGCCTGTTTTCCAGAAATGCTCCACTGTCTTTTTACGGCTGTCCGCGTCTTCTCCCCGTTCCAGAAGCAGGGGCTTTAATCCTGCCTTTACCAGATAATAGGCGCAAAAAAGCCCCGCCGGGCCGCTGCCTACAATAACCGGACGGTAAAAAGAATCCTTTTGTACACAAAGATAATTGAATTTTTTTGCAGCCAGCAGACTTACATTTTTTGAACGTATTTTTTTCAGCACCTTACTCTCTTTTTTTACTGAAGCCTCCAGCGTATAGACAAAAAATAAATCCGGTTTTTTCCTTGCATCTAATGACTGTCTGGCAATCCTCCAGAAAAGAAGCTCTTCTCTTGGAATCCGCAGAACTGACAGCAGTTTCTTTTCCAAATCCTCCCGTGTATGAGTGACTGGAAGCTTAATCTGACAAACGCTTAACATTTTGCCGCCTCCTTTCCTGCACAGGCGCCGGTTGTCCATGCCCACTGCAGGTTATATCCTCCGCAGATGCCGTCTGTGTCCAGCAGTTCTCCTGCCAGATACAGTCCGGGTATGCGCTTACATTCCAGGGTACGGGGATTGACCTCTGAAAGAGAAACACCTCCTGTACACACCTGGGCAGTTTCAAAACCTTTTGTTTTCTTTATTTTCACAGGAAATTCTTTGATTTTCTCTGCTAGTGCAAAAAGATCCGGTTTTCCCTCCATAAGCACCTGGCAAAGCTTTTCCGGAAAAAGTCCTGTAAGCAACGCAGCAGTGGATTTGTAGGGACATTGCTCCCGTCGTTTTCCCAGAAGTTGTCTGATTTCCTCTATGGTACAGGCGGGCAGAAAATCCAGCATAGCAGTAAGTTTCTGCCCTTCCTTTAAGAGTCTGGCTGCCAGAGCACTGCACTGAAAAACCGGAATGCCGGAAATACCGTAATCTGTAAGCTGCAGTTCCCCTTCCTGCGTATCTACCACCTCTGTTCCTTTCAGAAGAGAAATCCGTCCTTCCACACGGACACCTGCCCACTTGGAAAAATATTTTTCCTTTCCAATCAAAGGCACCAGTGCCGGAAGAGGCTCCACCAGAGAAAGTCCCAGCTCCTCTGTCAGTACATAACCGCTGCCGTCCGCCCCATCGATTCTGGAAGCACAGGAGCCACAGGCCAGAATCACAGCATCTGCCTCATACTGCCAGGTTTCTGTTTTTACCAAAAAAGGAAACTGGGAGGCTATTTTCTTTCCCGGAAGAATTTCCTTTACATGTTCCCTGCATTTGATTTTTACCTTTCGATAACGCGCCTCCATTTCCAAAAGCTCCTGTACGCTGGCTGCCTGCATGGACGCAGGATACAGATATCCATCCCTCTCCTTTACAGAAATACCGATTTCTTCAAAAAACTCCAGGGTGTCCGAAAGGGAAAACTGCTGTAAAATCTCCCAGGCTGTATTGGGTTCTGAACTGTGATAACACCCAGGCGTCTGTACCCGATTGGTAAGATTGCAGCGTCCGTTTCCTGTTGCCAGGATTTTTCTGCCTGTTTTTTCATTATGTTCCAAAAGTGTAACGGCTGCGCCGCCTCGCGCTGCCATAATGGCTGCCATCATACCTGACGCTCCGCCGCCTACGACACAGATTTGCTTTTTTTCCATATTGCTCCTATTCTTCCGGAATGGTTACCAGATGCTTGTCTGCCAACTTTTGCAGGGACATAAGAATTCCCAGCTTTGCGTGATACCAGGTAAGACCTCCCTGGAAATATACCGTATAAGGCGGCTTAATAGGACCGTCTGCAGAAAGTTCAATGGAAGAACCCTGTACAAAAGCTCCGGCCGCCATAATTACATCACTGTCATAACCCGGCATTGCCCATGGCTCCGGCTCTACATAGCTGTCTACCGGCGCTGCCGCCTGAATTCCCTTACAGAACTCCACTACGCCCTCCGGAGTGCCAAAGGTCACTGCCTGAATAATGTCATGACGGCTTTCCGTACTGTTTGGCGTTACCAAAAAGCCCAGTTTTTCATAGATATTTGCTGCAAAAATTGCTCCCTTTAAAGCTCCGGCTGTCACAGTTGGCGCCAGGAAAAAACCCTGATAAAAGGCAGGGTTTACACCCAGGGTTGCCCCCACTTCTTTGCCCAGGCCCGGACAGGTCAGACGGTATGCGGCATTGTCCACATATTCCTGTTTTCCTGCAATATAGCCGCCGATTGGGGCAAGTCCGCCGCCGGGATTCTTAATCAGAGAGCCTACAATTAAATCAGCGCCTACATCACTTGGCTCTATTTTTTCTACAAATTCACCGTAGCAGTTATCCACCATGCAAATAACGTCCGGCTTAATCCCCTTAATAAAAGCAATTAACTCTCCAATCTGGCTGACCGAAAAAGTAGGACGGGTGAGATAGCCTTTGGAACGCTGTATCTCCACCATTTTTGTCTTCTCATTAATCGCTTGACGAATCCCTTCATAGTCAAAGCTGCCGTCTTCTAAAAGTTCTACCTGACGATAGGTTACGCCATATTCAGCCAGAGAACCTTTGGACGGACGGATACCAATGACCTCCTCTAAGGTATCATAAGGCTTTCCCACAGGGGAGAGCAGTTCATCTCCGGGACGGAGATTTCCCGCAAGAGCCACAGCCAGGGCATGGGTTCCGCAGGCCAGAAGGGGACGCACCAGGGCTGCCTCTGTATGGAAGGTGCTGGCATAGACTTCTTCCAGGGTATCCCTTCCGATATCATTGTATCCATAACCTGTAGATGAATACAGACATGCCTCGCTGACCTTGTTTTTCTGCATGGCATGAAGAACTTTTAACTGATTGTATTCTGCATTTTCATCAATGGCAAGAAAACGCTCCTTCAAATCTTCTTCAATTTTATTTCCAAAATCCAGTACCTTCTGGCTGATGCCAAGCTGTTGATACATTTCTGTCATTTCCTGCATGGTATAATTCCTCTTTTCTCACAGTTTTTCAATATATAATCAAGGGTTTCTTTATCCTTATATGCAAATTCATTTTTATTCACCCAGATTACGTCTTTTTCGCGTTTGAACCAGGTAAGCTGCCGTTTGGCAAAGTGGCGGGTATCCCGCTTTAAAATATAAACCGCTTCTTCCAGCGTACATGTATGATCCAGATAGGACAGGATTTCCTTATATCCTAACCCCTGCATGGAAACCATATCTTTGGTATACCCCATATCTGCCAGCTTTTGGACTTCCTCTAAAAGCCCCTGCTTTAACATCTCGTCCACCCGGCTGTCAATGCGGGCATACAATCTTTCCCGCACATCATTTAATACAAAGTAAGCCGTATTATAAGGAGATTCCTTCTCTGCCTCTCTGGCGTTATGGTCTGAAATCCGTTCTCCTGTCATCTGATAATACTCCAAAGCGCGAATCACACGCTTCACATTGTTGGCATGGATTTTGTCTGCAGAAGGAGGGTCAATCTCCCGCAGCCTTTCGTGAAGAAATTCGCTTCCCTTTTCCTCTGCCAGCTTTTCCAACGCTTCCCTCACCGGAGATTTTTCTGTATTTTCTGAAAAATCAATATCCTTTACCACTGCCTGAATATAAAATCCGGTTCCTCCGGCGAGGATAGGGATTTTCCCTTTGGCATAAATTTCCTCCATAGCCTGCTTTGCCATTTCCTGAAACCTCACCACATGAAAATCTTCTCCCGGATCCAGCACATCAATGAGATGATGGGGAACTCCCTCCATCTCTTCTTTTGTAATTTTTGCGGAACCAATATCCATATATTTATACACCTGCATGGAATCCGCTGAAATAATTTCTCCGTCCACTGCCTTTGCAAGGGCAATGGAAAGTTTTGTTTTTCCCACAGCCGTGGGGCCTGTCAGTACAATCAAAGGTTTTTTCAAAATATTCACCTACACAATCCGCTTGAATTTCTTTTCCAGCTCATATTTCGTCATGGAAATAATGGTGGGTCTTCCATGAGGACAGTGGTATGGATTTTCCAGTCCCAAAAGCTCGTCAATCAACTTATCTGCCTCCTGTACAGAGAGCATATTGTTTCCCTTTACCGCAGCCTTGCACGCTGCTGTTGCAATACGCCCGGTGAGAATATCCAGAGGCTGTCTGGTATTTTCATTTTCCAGACTGTCCAGAAGTTCTACAAAAAAGTCCTGTACAGAAACTCCGTAAAGGTTTGCCGGTACTCCGTGAATGCTGTATTCCCTGCCTCCAAATTCAGAAATCTCAAACCCAAATCTCTGAAAAAGTTCCATATGGGTTTTCAAAAGTAAATCCTCCTGTAGATTCAAAGAAACCACCTGAGGCGGCGAAATCATCTGGGTTACAATCTCCCGATTGGCAAATTCCTTCATAAAACGCTCGTACAGCACCTTTTCATGGGCTGCATGCTGATCAATGATATAAAATTTATTGTCAAATTCCACCAGCCAGTAGGTATCGAAAAGCTGCCCGATAATCCGATGACGAACACGGGACTTTTTGGAAAGCAAACGGTCATCAAATAATTCCATCTGCACAGGTTTTTCTGCCTGAACAACCGCATTTTCAGAAGCAGCAGGCGTATCGTTTTCCAAAGAATTGCCAGCATCTTTCTTTTCTTCTGCAAAGGCTGTCCCTTCCTGTTGTTCTTCTGTTGAGTTTTCCAGCCTTGCCACTGCAGGGCGCAGTCCTGTTGGAAAGACTTCTTTTTCCTGCTTTGGCTGCAGCTTCCCGGAAGCTTCAACAGACGCCCCAGGATTTCGTTCTGTTTCCATATACCTGCTTTTTGGCTCCCGAATCTGGTTTTCCCACTGCTTTGCCTGCTTTTTATATCCTGTTTCAAAGGGTTCCGGCACTGTGATTTTTTCTTCTTTTTTCTCTGTGCTCTTTTCCAGCTTTACCTCTGGTATCATCTCTCTTTTTGACAGTGCCTCTGTTATCATATCATAAGTAGCATTGTATACAGCGCCCTGATTCTGAAAACGCACCTCCATTTTAGTAGGGTGTACGTTTACATCGATTTCCTCCCCCTGAATTTCATAATGCAGACACACAAAAGGATACTTGTGCTGCATCATATAAGGTTTATAGGCTTCTTCAATGGCTTTCATTAGAATTTTGCTCTTTACATATCTGCCATTAATATAATAATTTTCAAAATTCCGGTTTCCTCTGGCAATCACCGGTTTTCCGATAAATCCTTCAATAGAAATACCCAATCTTTCAAAACTTACGGGAAGCAGTTCTCTGGTAATATCTCTGCCGTAAATGCCGTAAATCACATCTTTTAAATTGGAATTTCCGGAGGTATGCAACTTTGTCTGCCCGTTTACCATGTATTTAAAAGAAATATCTTGATGAGAAAGGGCAAGCTGCTCCATATACCCGCTGACATATCCTGCCTCCGTCATGGCCGTTTTTAAAAACTTTGCCCTGGCAGGCGTATTAAAAAATAAATTCCGCACCAGCATCGTGGTTCCGTTTGGCGCACCTACTTCCTCGAAAAGCTTTTCCCTGCCGCCCTCGATGACATAACGTACGCCGGTCAGCGCATCTCCTGTTTTTGTAATAACCTCCATCTGGGAAACCGCAGAAATACTGGAAAGCGCCTCTCCTCGAAAGCCCAGGGAGGAAATCTGCAGCAAATCCTCCACCCTTTCAATTTTGCTTGTGGCATGACGCAGAAACGCCAAAGGTACTTGTTCTTTCTCAATGCCTCCGCCGTTATCTGTCACGCGGATAAAGGCGATGCCGCCTTCTTTGATTTCTACTGTAATGGCAGTTGCCCCTGCATCAATGGCATTTTCTACCAATTCCTTTACCACAGAAGCCGGGCGTTCTACAACCTCTCCCGCTGCAATTTTATCAATTGTATTCTGGTCTAAAACCGCAATTTTTCTCACTTTTTATCACCATCTGTTTTTCAGCTTGTTTTGAAGCCGGTACAAAATATTCAGGGCATCTACAGGACGCAACTCGTCCACCTGAATGGATTTTAATTCCTCCAGCACATCATCATCTTTGACGGTATCGAAAAGAGAAATCTGCTCCATATCCACTTCATCATAATGTACCACCGGCTTTGCCTTTGGTTTTCTGTTTTCGGAAGCAATGTTTTTTACCGTTGCTGTAATGTCCGCACTGACCAATTCCTCTACCAGTTCCTTTGCCCGGTCAATGACCGTGTCCGGCACTCCGGCAAGCTTGGCAACCTGAATTCCATAGCTTTTATCCGCACCGCCTTTTACAATCTTTCTCAAAAATACAATGTCATCGCCACGCTCTTTTACGGCAATGCAATAATTGTTTACACCTGCAAGTTTACCTTCCAGTTCCGTCAGTTCATGGTAATGGGTGGCGAACAGGGTTTTCGCCCCCAAAAGCCTTGTATTGCTAATATGTTCAATGACTGCCCACGCAATGGAAAGCCCGTCAAAGGTACTGGTTCCCCTGCCGATTTCGTCCAGAATCAAAAGGCTCTTGGACGTAGCATTTCTGAGAATATTGGCAACCTCTGTCATCTCCACCATAAAGGTACTCTGCCCGCTTGCCAAATCGTCTGACGCGCCTACACGGGTAAAAATCCGGTCCACAATTCCGATATTTGCTTTGTCAGCCGGAACAAAGGAACCAATCTGTGCCATCAGCACAATCAGCGCAGACTGGCGCATATAGGTGGACTTTCCTGCCATGTTTGGTCCCGTAATAACAGAAATCCGGTTCTTTCCATTATCCAGATACGTGTCGTTTGGGATAAACAGATCATTGGAAATCATTTTTTCCACTACCGGGTGACGACCGTTTTTAATATCAATAACACCCTTAGTATTGATTTTCGGGCGTACAAACTGATTTCGGGACGCAACGAGCGCCAAAGACAAATAGGTGTCCAGACGGGCAATAGCCTTTGCGGTTCTCTGAATCCGCTCTACCTGAGCCGCTACTTCGCTGCGTACTTTTACAAATTCATCATATTCCAGAGCATACAGCTTGTCCTCCGCACCTAAAATCATATCCTCCAGTTCTTTTAATCGCGGAGTAATATAACGCTCTGCATTGGTCAGGGTCTGCTTTCTGGTATAGTAATCCGGCACCATATCCTTAAAAGAATTGGTCACTTCCAGATAGTAACCGAAAACCTTATTGTATTTCACTTTCAAGGTACGGATTCCCGTTTTTTCCTTTTCTGATGCCTCCAGCTCGGCAAGCCAGGTCTTTCCCTTTGTCTTTGCCTCACGGAAATGGTCAATCTGCTCATGATACCCGTCTTTTATAATGCCGCCTTCTTTCATGGCAAGGGGTGGCTCTTCTACAATAGCCGCATCTAAAAGCGCATATAAATCCTGTAGTTCGTCCATTTCCTCATAAATCCGCTTCAGCTCTTCACAGTTAAAAGGCTCTAACAGCTTTTTAATAGGCGGAATCATACCAATAGAAGTTTTAAAGGAGAGCAAATCTCTGGGATTTGCAGACTGATAGCTGACCCGGCTGATTAAACGTTCCAGATCATACACAGGATTCAGGTATTCCCGCAGCTCTTCTCTGTCCATCTCATGCTGATTGATTTCCTCCACAGCGTCCAGACGGGCATTGATTTCCTCCTTATCAATCAAAGGCTGCTCCAGAAAGGTACGAAGCATTCTGGCTCCCATGGCGGTTTTGGTTTTATCCAGCACCCATAAAAGCGAACCTCTTTTCCCTTTTTCCCGCATGGTTTCTGTCAACTCCAGATTTCGTCTGGTGGAGCTGTCAATAAGCATATATTTATCTGTAATGTACGGGGTAATTGCCCGCATATGCTCCAAAGAAGTTTTCTGCGTTTCCAGAAGATAGGAAAAAAGGGCCCCTGCTGCAATGACAGCACAGGCATAGTCCTTTAACCCCAACCCTTCTAAGGTCCCCACATGAAAGTGTTCCTTCAAGGTACGGGCACAGAGCTCGTCATCAAAATACCAGTTTTCCAGTGTGGTAATCGAAATATTCAGACGATTTCTCAATTCGTCCATATCTGCACCGCACATGCAAAAGGCTTCGTTGCACAAAAGCTCTGCCGGAGAGAATTTATAGATTTCATCTGACAGTTTGCGGATATTTTCCACTTCTGTAACCATAAAATCGCCTGTGGTAACATCTGCAATGGCAATGCCAAAACGGTTTGAAAGATATACCACAGACATAATATAATTGTTTTTTGTTTCGTCCAGAGCCTGAGTATTTAGAGTGGTTCCCGGCGTCACCACGCGAATAACCTCTCTTTTTACAATACCCTTTGCCTGTTTAGGGTCTTCCACCTGTTCACAGACCGCTACTTTATATCCCTTGCTTATCAGACGGTTTATATAAACCTCTGCCGCATGAAAAGGAACGCCGCACATGGGCGCCCTCTCCTCCATACCACAGTCTTTTCCAGTCAGGGTAAGTTCCAGTTCTCTGGATACGGTTTGAGCGTCTTCAAAAAACATTTCATAAAAATCACCCAAACGGTAAAATAAAATACAGTCACTGTATTCTTCTTTCGTCTTTACATAATGCTGCATCATCGGTGATAATGATGACACAGTTACATCTTTTATTGAAATTCCCATTGTGTCTTTATCCTACCTTTGTACCCATGTAATAAAAGCCTCTGCACTCGTCCAGACGTACCTGACAGAGCTTCCCAATAAGAGAAGTATCTCCTTCAAAATGCACCACCAGATTATTGGAAAGCCTTCCTGTCATAAGGTGTGTATCCTGGCTGTTCTGCTCTTCCACAAGAACCTCCTGCACGGTTCCCGTGTATCTTGCGGACATGCTTCTTCCAATCTCCTGCACTCTTGCCAAAAGGCGGTCAAAACGGTCTTTTACCACATCTTCCGGAATCTGGTTTTCCATAGCTGCCGCAGGAGTTCCGGTTCTCTTGGAATAAATAAAAGTAAAAGCACTGTCATAACGTACCTTTTCCACTACGTCCACGGTTTCCAAAAAGTCCTCTTCTGTTTCACCCGGGAAGCCCACAATGATATCTGTGGTAAGAGAAATATCCGGCATGGCTTTACGGATTCTTTCCACCAGATTCAGATACTGCTCTTTGTCATATTTCCGGTTCATTTTCTTCAGAATCTCGCTGCTTCCTGACTGCAGGGGCAGATGCAGATGACGGCAGATTTTTTTGCTGTTTTTCATAACTTCAATTAATTCATCAGACAAATCCTTTGGGTGAGAAGTCATAAAGCGGATACGCTCTAAGCCCTCAATTTTTTCTATTTCCTGTAAAAGCTGGGCAAAAGTCATAGGCTCTTCCAGATTCTTTCCATAAGAATTTACGTTCTGTCCCAAAAGCATAACCTCTACCACGCCGTCTGCCACCAGATGTTCAATTTCCCTTATAATATCCTTTGGATTACGGCTGCGTTCCCGTCCCCGCACATACGGCACAATGCAATAGCTGCAGAAATTGTTGCAGCCAAACATAATATTGACACCGGATTTGAATGGATATTTTCTCTCACTTGGCAAATCCTCTACAATTTTGTCGGTATCCTTCCAAATATCAATAACCATACGGTTATTCGTCAGAGCTGCCACCACCAGCTCTGCAAATTTATAGATGTTGTGGGTACCGAAAATCAGATTTACAAAGGAATAACTTTTTTTCAGCTTTTCCACCACCTGAGGTTCCTGCATCATACACCCGCACAGACCTATCATCATATGCGGGTTTTTCTTTTTCAGGCTGTGGAGATAGCCCAAACGTCCGTAAACACGCAGGTTTGCATTTTCCCGTACTGTACAGGTATTGTAAATAACAAAATCTGCATTTTCGTCAGGAGCTTCCACATAGCCAATACGTTCCAACACACCAACCAGCTTCTCAGAATCTCTTGCATTCATCTGACAGCCGAAGGTATTGACACAAAAAGTCAGCCTGCGGTTTAACTCCCTGGATTTTTCTTCTGTAAGCTCCCTTGCTTTTTTCATAAACCAGTACTGACGATATGGCTCTTCTGTGGGGGCTTCTCTTGTCAGGTCAGCGCTTTCTATTAATTTATCTATGTTACTGTCAAAAATCAGTTCTTTATTTTCCATTTTTCATCAAGTCCTTTCAGGGCATTATTTTATAAGTATATAGTATCAGTTTGGAATTTTCAACTAATTTTATCCAAAATCCTTTAGAGGATTTGGCTCTGTCTTTAAATTTCAAAAAAGAAACAGGCATAAAAGAATCACTCTTTCCTGCATTCCGCTGACATGTCAAAATACAAAAAAGAGCGATTCCCTATGCCTATGTTTTATTTCTGTTTATCCGCCCAGAATTCCACTGCCTTTATCAGAAAGGCGGCGCACCCCTTCTGGTTTCTGTCATAATATTCCTGAAATCTGGAGTCTGCTGCAAAACCGCAACCTCTTTCTCTCCATAATAGCGATATCCCGCTTCGTTCACCCGCGCCGGCTTTAACAGATGAATTTCATCATAATACCGCAATGTTCGGGTACTGACTCCTGCCAGTGCAGCAAGCTGGCGTATACTATATTCCATATTTCTCTCTCCTTTCTCTCTGTGTTTTCATCTTATCTGTTTCCGCTGCGTCAATGTCAAGAGAAAAGTGAAAAATATTTTTTGACTGCTGCCCTTAATTCCATTTACTCACAAGTTTTAAAATTTCTTCTTCATAATCCCCAAACAGGTCTTCATGTCTTCCCATATTCCGCACATTGGTTTCCGCACCCCAGACCTGGTCAAAAAACTCCCATACATGATAGGCAACTCCCCTGTATTCAAAATCAAGACTTCCACACCCCTCTTCTTCTGTGTAAGTAAAAGGAAAGCCTTTTTCCTTCAGTAAACTCTGTACTCTCTCTAAGCGCATACTTCCTCCTTCTGAACTCTTTTAAGACTGGCGAGAACACTTTTCCGCATCTATGGCCAGCACCAGCATAACTACATACAGAGCATCTTCTTTGCGTCCGATGTCCATAACATACGTATCCGTCCAGTGGAAAACTTCTTTTCCAATCAGGGCAATACTCATCTGATTGGTATCCTGTATCTCGTAGTTCCATTCCATTACATTTCCGCTTACCCGCCAGCCCATAAAATCAATGTTGTACTTTGGCTTCAGGAAGGAAAATTCCTTCTGTACAGAACCTGCCTGCTCTTCACCTACATATAAGTCAAATCTGGGCATAAAAGTCAATACCTTTTCTCTTACCATGCCCACATACTGTCCGTTGCTATCGTATATTTTCAGACAATGCCCCCAGTCTAACTGTCCTTTAACGGTATAGACAATGTCCCCTTCCTCATTATAAATCTCATAGCTGTCCAGCCATGAAAACATCTTTTGTTTAAAGAGTAGCTTCATACGTTTCCCCCTCTTCTTTCTTTTCTGTCAGTGGCATTTACTCCAGCCACAGCTCTTGCAAATATTGCACCCCTCTTCAAAAACAAGAGGTTCTCCGCACTCCGGACAGTAAATTTTATCTGATTCCTCTCTCTTTGTGACCGCCTTCGGCTTTGGGGCTTTTTTTACCTTTCCTGTTTCTTCCTTTTCACTTCTCTGGCTTAATTCTTCCTGCATCTCTTTATACATATCCATCAATGCATTTCCCACAGCCATTGGACAGCAGGCGCCCTTGCTGGTATCCTTTCTGGTTACTCTGCGAGCCGTATAAGATGGACAGGAACCACTGGAATTCAACTGGTCCACAATGGTTTCAATATCAATCCCACCTCTGGCGCTGATAGAAATCATACGGGAAAGTCCTACCATAAAGTTATTGCACCCACCGGTAGAACCCTTACTTAAATATGTTTCCAAAAGCGCTCCTGTATGAGGATCAAAAAGCGCAATACAGTGCAGACTTCCGCAGCCGGTAATCAGCTTTCTTTTCTTTCCGATGACATCGTCTGACACCATGATAATTTCTCCGCGTTTCAGCCCTTCTCCTGCAGTCACGGTTTTGCTTTCCTTTGCATTTGCATTTAAAATACCGATTCGTTTACAGCCATCACGGAAAATTGTAATGCCCTTTAACCCCTGCTCATAAGCGTATAAGTACAGGCTTTCTGTTTCTTCTACCGTGAAACTCTCCGGTACATTTACCGTAGAACTGATAGATGCATCAATATGCTTTTGCCATACAGACTGCATGTCAATACGCTGCCGGTAATCCAATGTCATAGCTGTCACAAAATAGTCCGGAAGCTGTTTATCATCAGTCAGCTTATGTTCTTTCATATAACTTTCCACGATTTTGGTATACACCTTGTAATAGACATCTGTCCCGTGAAGAGATTCTGTTTTCCGCTCATAATAATTTGCATATACAGGTTCAATTCCCCCGGAAATTCCCAACATGGTAGACAGGGTTCCCGTAGGCGCAATGGTCAAAAGCTGAGAGTTTCTAAGGCCATATTTGCGTACCAGTTCTCTCGTTTTTTCCGTAGTATTGGCAACAAAATATCGCGTTTCCATAATTTCCTCTGCATTACATGCCGGAAATGCCCCCAGTTCCTTTGCCAGTCTTGCGGAAGTAGCAATGGCGGTATCTGCCATGGCAAAACCGATTTTATCACACATCTGCACTGCGTCTTCTTCTCCATAAGTAAGCCCTAACTGAATCAGCGCATCTGCCAGCCCCATAATGCCCAGTCCGATTTGCCTCCATTTGGCAACACTTTCCCGCTGTTCCGGAAGAGGGTGAAGGGGAAGACCTTCCTCTAAAACCTCATTTAATGCCTTAACAGCAGCCTGCACACAGAGCTTAAATCCGTCGAAATCAAAATAAGCCTCCTCGGTAAAGGGATTTTCCACAAATTTTGCCAGATTAATACTTCCCAGAAGACAGCTTCCTCCTGCCGGAAGGGGTTCCTCTGCACAGGGATTCACACCTGCATAAGAAAATTCCTTTGTATTGCTTAACAGATTCCAGTCTGTAATGCGATCCCAGAACAGGGCGCCGGGCTCTGCATAATCCCAGTTCGTTTCCGTAATTCGGCGAAAGAGTTCCCTTGCATTAACTCTTTTTTCAATTACCTCACCTGTGGTTTCTCTTGTATAATGCAGCAGATATTCTTCATTCTTTTTCACTGCTTCCATAAAATCTTCATGGATTCGAATAGAAATGTTGGCTTTTGTCACCTTCTCTAAATCTGTTTTCAGCTCAATAAACTCCATTACATCAGGATGGGAACAATCAATGGAAATCATCAAAGCGCCTCTTCTTCCATTCTGTCCAATCAAAGCCGTCACCAGAGAATACAGTTCCATAAAAGATACTGCACCGCTGGTTTCCTTTGCCGCATTGTTAATCTTTGCCCCCCGTGGACTGAGTTTTGAAATATCCACTCCACAGCCGCCACCATAACTATAGGTACGCGCCAGCTTTTTGGCACATTCAAAAATACTCTCAATCTCATCTTCCGGCGGTGTAATTACATAGCAGTTGGAATATGTTACCTTTCTCCCCTGCTTTTCCAGCCCTCGGTTGGATAAAATTCTTCCGCCGAAAAGAAACTTTTTCTCTCTCATATACCGGCTGATTTCTTCATTTCCGCCGCTGACTCTTAAAAGCCAGTCCTCGAAATCTTCACCCTCTGTACAATATTTTTTCGTCCAGATATCCATTCCAAGCTGGTTCTCCTGTCCCAGCCACTCTTCTACTGTCATAGCACGACCTCCACTATATTTAGTCAACACATACTATGGTAGCACAATATATTGGCTGGTTCAAGCCCATATTTTCCTGTCAAAGAAATGTCAAAATTCTATTTTTCCTAATTCCCGCATTCTATGCTGATTTCATTGAACTTTTCAAGAATATCCTCTATCTTTATCCTCTTTTTTTCTTCTCCCTTGATATCCATAACAGCTTTTCCCTGATGCATCATTACCAGACGGTTTCCATACTGTGCCGCATACCTGAGATTGTGGGTTACCATAACCGCAGTAAGTTTTTTCTCTTTTATAATGCGGTCTGTAAGCTGCATAATCACATCTGCGGTCTTAGGATCCAGCGCTGCCGTATGCTCGTCCAGAATCAGAAATTCCACCGGAGTCATAACAGACATCAGCAGGGACAATGCCTGTCTTTGCCCTCCGGACAAGACCCCTACCTTGACTTGCAGCTTATCCTCCAGTCCAAGGCCCAATTGCGCGAGCATTTCCCGATATTGAGGAATTCTTTTTTTATTTGTTCCTCTTTGCAGTCCAAAGCATTTTCCTTTTTGCTCTGCCATAGACAAATTTTCCAAAATCGTCATATCCGGGCAAGTTCCAAGGGCAGGATTCTGATAAACCCTCCCTATGGAAGCCAGTCTTTGATACTCCTTTACCTGAGTTATTGGTTTCTGGTTCATCAAAATTTCTCCCTTATCCGGCTCCATACTCCCGCATATCAGATTCAGCATAGATGTCTTTCCGGAACCATTACTTCCTACCACGGATACAAACTCTCCTTTTTGAACTGTGAAATTAAAGTCTTCAAACAAACACATCTCATTCACGGTTCCCGGATTGTAATATTTATAAATATGTTTTAATGCAAGCATGCTCTCACCTCTTCTTTTCTGAACGTTCCAACAACAAAACCAGGATTAACACTCCCAGTAAAAAAATTGCGGAAATCATTTTCATTGCCTTTGGTTCAAAGTACCGAATCGCCATTCCTGTGCAGGCCTTATACAGGATTGCTCCTGCAAAAACAAAGGTAGTAACTTTGAAAAATCCACCGAATCTTTTTTTGAAAACCCTTGTAAAAAGCTGAAAAAGACTGGTTCCCACAATCACGCTGGCAAGGCCGATTACCATAGCCCCCGTACCTGAAGAGATATCAAAAACACCCTGCTGCTGACAGAAAACACTACCGCTTAACGCCACAAGCCCGTTAGAAATTCCAAGCCCCAATATTTTAACATTTCCCTTATCCTTTGCCAAAGAAGTAACTAAAAGTTCATTACTTCCCACGGCTCTCAGAAGGTAACCGGAACGTGTTTTGAGATACAAATCCAAACAGATTTTACTCACTGCTGCTATCATAAAAATGAAAATAAAAGCAAAAAAGTCCGGTATCTCCTGATTAAAAATTGTCTTCTTAGAGAATAAAGGCACATTGTTTGAGCCTGCAACTGTAAGATTCACCGTATACAAAGCTGTCATCATAATAATCCCGGAAAGCAAATCCCGTACCTTGCCCTTCACATGGATTACCCCGGTACACACTCCTGCTGCCGCTCCTGCCAGAAAGGACAACGGAAGGGTGAAACAGGGATTTATCCCCTGCTTCAGAAGCATTGCCGTTACTGCTCCGCCCAAAGGAAACTGCCGTCCACAGTCAGATCCGGAAAATCCAGAATCTTATATGTGATATACACACCCAAGGCTAAAATCCCATAAATCAGCCCCTGTTCAAAAATGGTTATTAAAAACTCCATAGCTGCTCCTCCTGTATGCTTACTGTGCCTCTGCAATCTCTGTAAAGACTTCCTCTGCCTCTTCCTTCATGTTCTCCGGAAGTTCAATCCCCAGATTTTCTGCAGTCTTTTCATTGAGGTAAAGACTGCTCTCTGTAAGCAGTTCATATTTCATTTCTTCTGCTTTTGCCTCTCCCTTTAAAATTTTTGCCGCCATTTTTCCGGTTGCTTTTCCCAGATTCACATAGTCTAAACCTTCTGCAGCCAGACACCCCAGTCTTACCTGTTCAATTTCACTTCCAAACACCGGAATCTCCGCTTCCTCTGCCTGTTTTAAAATTGTTGGAAGCGCACTGACTACCGTATTGTCTGTGAGATTTGTCAGGCAATCTACCTTTTCGAGAAGTCCTGCCGCTGCCAGGGAAACCTCTGACGTATTGGTAACACCTGCTGTTTCAATGGTAAATCCGTAATCCGGCGCATACTTTTCATATTGCTTAATACTGTATGCAGAATTTGCTTCGCTTGTAGTGTATAGAATTCCTATGGTTTTTGCCTCTGGCATCAGTTCCCGAATCATCTGAAGCTGTGCTTCAACCGGAAGCTGGTCGCTGGTTCCGGTCACAGCTCCAACCGGCATTTTATCCTCTGTGGCAAGCTCTGCTTCCTCAGGATTTGTAACTGCAGTATAGATTACCGGGATTTCTGCGCTTACTGCAGAATTGTAGGCTGCCTGAGCGCTGGGTGTAGCAATGGCACAGATTAAATCCATATCCTCAGATACAAAATTATCAGCAATCTGTGCGGCAGTTCCCGTATCTGCATCTGCATTGCTCACCTGGATTTTCAGATTTTTTCCTTCCTCCAGCCCTTCTTCCCTAAGCCCTTCCAGAAATCCCTCTCTGCAGTTATCTAAAGAGCCATGTTCTGCAAACTGAGAGATTCCGATTTCATAAATACCTTCCTCTGCCGCTATTTTCTCTGTCTTACCGCAGCCTGTAAGAATTCCTGCTGCCATTCCCATTGCTAATACCATTGCAATTCCTCTTTTTTTCATGTTCCCTATCTCCTTTTTCTTTTTTCAAAAGCTGTTATAACTGTTCTGTGAGAATCGGGCAGGTTCCTGTAACGTTCCCTATACAATAGGATTCCGAAGGAATTTCCTATGCAATAAAAAAACCGCCCCAAGTTAATAAATAACTTGAGACGGTAATAATATACATTACTATCGCGGTACCACTCAATTTGACAAAATGTCCTCTCTCTCACATACCAACATATGCTCCTGATTGATAACGGGTTCGGTTCCCGACGACGCCTACTTTTTTCATTTCGGGCCGCCCTCGAAAGTCCATTCAACTCTAAATTTCATACGGCAATCTCACCGCCTGCCGCTCTCTGTGATTTCCTTTAAAGTTTACTCCTCTTTCTCATCGGTTTCGCTTTTGTTGGTCTTATTTTACGGCTCTTTTTTTATTTTGTCAACTATTTTTTTGTCATAGTAACCATAATTACTGTTCATAATGAAGCCCAAAATTAAGTTCGTAGTAATTTCCAGCTGTATCCCGGTAAGCATACGCTTTTCCATTTTCGTCCTTCATTTCCTCCGGCATATATTGATCTTTATCATATCCCGGTACATCATTCGGCGAAATACACACACCATCTGCATTCACTGCCAGTACGCTGTCATCTTTCGGAAGTGTGATGGGCATCTTTCCTACCGGAGAGAATCTGCCGAAAATCACATCTAAAACAGCGCCTGGATAAGTATCAAAACCAGCCAGTAACGCATCTGCATACGGTTCTGCATTTCCCACCTGCCATGCCAAAGTAAAGTTAATATTTGTCACAACTTTTCCATGATTTGCATGTACTGCCTCTGCAATTTCAGCAAGTTCTTTTACCTTTAAAAGCGTTGTTTCCAGATGTGTTGTCTTCGCCGGTCTGCCCTCCTCATCGACGTCGCAGACTTCTTTTCCGTCACAAATATCCAGTTCCAGATAGCCCGGTGTAGCATTAAAATATTCTCCTGAACTTGGAGATACAAACAAAATCGCCACATCTGCCTCTTCGGGATTCTCAGTCAAAGTAAGCAATGGTTCTTTCTGGAGCTGTTTTTTCAATTCTGCTGTCGCCTTTTCCGCATTTTCCTCAATCTTATGGAAACATCTTGCATAAACTTTTTTATCAGAAATTTTATCAAAAGTCAGCGGCAGAGTCCCATCATTTTTCAACAATACCACGGACTGACGATGTACTTTCTGAGCGTTTTCCCAGTCCTTGGGATTCTTTACAATTTCTGCTGCTTCCTGAGGATTCCGATATGGATTTTCAAACAGTCCCAGCGCAAATTTTTCAGTCAGAGTACGCTCCACAGCCCTTGTGAGCGCCTCCTCAGAAAGGGTGAGCTGCTCAGCCGTATACCCTTTTGGCACTTCGTGTCCCTGTTTTGTATAATAACCTTCCTTCCATCTTCTGTAAGCTTCCTTCGCATCTTCCAAATCATAGGAACCGCTGATAATATCTACACCTGCGTTAATGGCAAGAGCGGCTCTTTCACAGATTTCCAGTTCTTCCACTCCCCATGCCATCATCTGCATAATACCGGAATCGCTGTTGATATACCCCTCAAATCCCATTTGTTCCCTCAACATCTTATTGATAAAAAAATCATTAAATGCAAATCCTACAGGCTTCCATTCAATAGGTCTTCCCTGTAAGTCATACTGTTCCCTGCTCTTTTCTTTTGCCGGCTTTGCATAGTATGGCATAATGGAAGAAGTGTGCTTTTTGACAGCTGTTTTAAATGGGGGAAGGTGGTAAGTTTCCAGACTGTTTTCCGTCTGGTACACGTTCCATTGCCCCTGTTTGTAATGAGGATCGAAGCCGTTCTCTCTGGCGCTCCCTCCCGGAAAATGTTTCACAGTCATGGCGACACCGTCCCGGGTTACCCCTTCTTCGCTGCCTTGAACTCCCGGAATCAGACGTTCTAAAATGTCGCTAATTAACTGAGAATCTTCCCCAAAAGTTCCATAAGTTCTCTGCCATCTGGGATCGGTCATACAGTCTGCCATATACATATAACCCTTTTTCATACCGACTGCGTCCCATTCCCTTCTGATACAGGAAGCAAAATCATCAATCAACCCTGTTCCGGCGCCCTTTACTGCTGCTGCAATTCCCAGTGTCCCCGGCCATGCAGCAAACACACCGGAAGCGTCATTCATACCAAACACAACTTCTCCGTTTTCATTTCTGGAGTTAGAAATGACCAATACAGGTAAAAAATACTCGCTTTCTTCTGCCACACTATTCATCTCATTGATCCAGTCTGCCAGTTCCTCCGGCTTAGGATTTCCTCTTAAAATAAAATGGCGAACTTTCCAGTCCTTTATGGTTTCTGTTGTCCCTACTGTAGAATTAACTGCAAAAATAGAGCTTCCCTTTTCCACAGGTTTCTCGTCTAACAACCCGGTTTCATCTACAAACCCTTTGTCTTCCTGCTCAATTCCCATTTTCCAGGAGCTCAAAAACAACTGACCGATTTTTTCCTCTACAGATAACTCTGCTGCCAGCGCTTTGGCTCTTTCTTTCGGGGATTTTCTCCAATCCTTGTATGTGTTTAATTTCCCATCTCCATTAATATCTCTGAAATACAGTCCTTCTTCACAAATAACCTGTTGATATACAACACCAATCTTCGGTCCGTTTTCATTTTCATAGTAACGGATTTTTTTGCTTGCTTTTTGCTTTTTCATTGTTGTCATAAGCTTCCTCCTTGTCTTGTTGTGTTCAAATTGTAGCATTGTTTGCTCTATCACTTCAAGAAATTCTTTTCTGAAATTTTCTATAAATTTAATTACAACAAAGCTTCCATTGGCAATACGCAAATTCCTGTAAAAACGCTGGTCAGAATTCTTTTTACAGTGAATCCATAGGCAAAAATATACATACCCATTCTGCTCATGGGTTTCTCAAAGACAGCTTTTTCTTCACAAAGTGACTCTATTTCCGGGTCTATTTTCACATAATTTTCCATATACAAGCCTCTTTTCTTCTTTAAAATAAAAGGTTTTACTCCTCTTCTACATATTCTAAAATATCACCCGGCTGACACTGAAGTTCTCTGCACAAAGCCTCTAAGGTTGTAAAACGAACGGCTTTTGCCTTACCGTTTTTCAGGACAGACAGATTCGCCGGTGTAATGTCAATGGCCTTTGCCAAATCCCCGGCGCTGATTTTTTTCTTTGCCATAACCACATCTAAATTTACTACAATAGGCATGTTGCCACTCCCTTTCTATATGGTGTAATCATTTTCTTCTTTTATTTTTTCTGCCTGTGCAAATACATTCTTTATCACCCGCAGAACCAACGCCATAGATTCCAATTCATATTAAAACCTCTCTTTCTCCATTTAAAAAACAGCTTCATCTGTTTTCCTTTTTCACAGGATAACATAGATGAAACTGTTTTTTAATATATTTTTATCGTTTTTCGATAATTTATTATTCTTTTTTGATATATACCAAATTTTCAAGCCCAACATCAGGATTCGGAGGTCACATATTCTGCTTTTAATTTTTTATACATTTTTTCTGACAGAGGAACCGGAACCTGCAATCTTTCCGCCTCTTTCATAAGATATCCGCTGAAAGTTTCCAATTCACTTTTCCTGCCTGCTTCCATATCTCGCTTCAGAGAACTGGTAGAGCCTTTATCCAGCTTCATAAAACGCCCATACTCGCTTTCTGTATAGCCTTCCCGAATGGAAATTCCCTTTGCCATAGCAACTGCATAAGCCTCCTTTAAAAGTTCCATAAATTCCCTGCATTTTTTCTCTGAGGTATGCAGACTATCCGTCATCTCCATGTAATAGGCTGTCAGCACATTGTAAGCACAGTTAAATATGTATTTTTCCCAGACAGCCGCCTGACTGTCCACCACATATCTGCAGTCCATACCAGCCTCCAAAAGACACCTGCAAACCTGCCTGATGCCTTCTGTTTCCTCTGCGTCTGCCTGTGTCTTTCCCACCAGAATTTTAGCATAGTTTCCAATCTGTGTAATGGAATAGTCTTCGTTAAAAAAGGCGGTAATATAGATAACTGATTCTCCTACTATTCCGTTTTTCAAAAAGTTTTTCGTCCGTTCTGCCGTATCGGCTCCATTCATAATGGGCAAAATGACTGTATGAGAATCTATACAATTCTGTAAATCCCGGCATACCTCTTCCAGTGAATAATTTTTCACACAGAGAAAAATGAAGTCTTGAATCTCCTCTATTTCCCGTCCGCTTTCTACCACTCTTTTTGCTTTTGCAGTGATTTCCCCATTGTACTGACTGTGCAGACAAATTCCTTCTTTCTCCAGAGATTTTTTGCGCGCTCCTCTTGCTACCAGGGTTACATTTTCATATGTTTTTGCCAACATACCGCTTATATATCCCCCTACGCCTCCAATTCCCACAACTGTAATTTTCACGTTCTTTTCCATAACCTCCACCTCCGAAATCAGTCCTGTTCTTCTTATAACTCTGTTTCATCTGTAAGCCCATCAACAAATTGATGACTGATGCTTTGCTGTACCAGTTCTGTGCTGCTTTCTTGCTTTTTCTCATCACAGCCTGCCAACAGACTTCCTGCCAGAATTGTGCAAAACCAAATCATGAAAACTCTTTTTTTCATTGCCTTTTCCCTTTCCTTATCTCGAGATAGCACAACCATATAGTGTACAAAAGATAGTATGTGCAAGTTTTTGAGTTATCATGCAATTTTCAAGTTCTATAATGGCACAAATACCATATGCTGTCAATGAACCTTGGGCTTTACAGAAAACTTTACGCCATTAGAGAAAAAAATCTTGACATTGAGATGAAAATTCGGTAAAATTATCAATTGTAAGTAATGCTGAAATAGCTCAGTTGGTAGAGCACTTCACTCGTAATGAAGGGGTCGTGGGTTCGAGTCCCATTTTCAGCTTAAATGCAAAAAACGGCTGAAATCTCTATAAACATTAAGATTTTAGCCGTTTTTTTATCACTTTTGTTCCATAAAATAAAAATGCTCCGCGATTTTTCTTAGTCTACCCCTTTTTTCTCATCTGCCACATACTCGAAAAAATCAAAGTCCGCATAATGCTGATGCTTTACCCTGTCTGCACAGGTAATTCCCACCATGGTACCGGTAAATTCTCCATATTTGCAATATTCATCTGAGAATCTTGTCGTATCAAAGACACGACCGATTTTTTCATAATTTTTTCCATCATAGCTCCATTCAAACCAGGATTTTCTTCCCTGTATATAAAGCCTTAAATACACAGGCTTATCCTCTACTGGAATTCTGGTATTTAGAAATTCTGTTTTCTCCCCATTTTCCAGGTGAATAATGGATAAGGCGCTTCCTCCGAGAGTTTCACTGTAATATTTTCTCAGATTAATATAATTCATGTTATCATAATACAAGATAAGTCCTGCGCTATGCTGATGAACCTCTGGTATGAACTCCATTTTCGTCGTAATTCGTGCATACACACTTGTCAGCTTTCTTGCCAGAATACTGACTTTATTCAGAGAGGTTCTGGATTCCTGTCCGCGGATTCTTACGTATCCGGGTCTCGCTTTTACATCAGCAAAACTCTGAGGCATAATCCGCGGCGCATAATAACAATTTCTCAGCTCTGACTCATCAAAATGATCCATATTCGGAATCTGTGCCACCGGATAGTCCGGCAGGGAGGATTCCGGTACTTCCATTTTTGCCAGATTACTTCCGTCTGCCATACGCAGCCAACCATCGTCTGTCCATACCATCTTCTGAATTGCCGTTTCCCGTCCAAGGGTACAGCGAAGCTCCGGAGCAAAGGGTCTGGAACAAAGATGCACCAGATAAGTTTCCCCTGTAGGAAGGTCTATATAACTTCCATGACCGGATTTCTGCAGAATGGATTCAGGATTATAGTATTTAGGCTTCAGATGATCCGGGTCATGACGCTCATAAGATTCTCCCGGCACACTGGTTACAATGGGATTCAGCGGGTCTTTCTCATAAGGTCCCCAGACGTTTTTGGAACGCCCCATGGTCACACAATGATTGTATCCGGTTCCTCCTTCCGCGCACATAATATAATAATATTCACCCTTTTTATACAAATGGGGCGCCTCTATACAGCCTCTGTCTGTACCACCTCTCCAAATACGTTTCGGGTATCCCAGGATTTCCTTCTTTTCTGAAGAGTACTCTACCATACAAATAGCGCCCGGTTTTTCATACCCTTCTCTTGTTTCCCAATCTAAAGAAACAATGTATTTTTTCCCATTTGTATCATGAAGAATGGAAGCGTCAAAACCGGAAGAATGAAGGTATACAGGCTGACTCCATGGCCCTTTAATATCCTTTGCCGTAATTAAATAATTATCCACGTCAAAGTAACGCGCATTCATGGAATTCATAACTCCATATACCACATAAAACAGATCCTCTGCCTCACAATAGGTCAGACATGGCGCCCAGATACCCTTTGCACTCGGCAGCTTTTTCAAATCCACCTGTTCCTCTGTCAACACATGGGTATATAATTCCCAGTTTTTTAAATCTCTGGAATGATATATGGGAATTCCCGGAAGCCACTCAAAGGTAGAAACCGCCAGATAATAATCTTCTCCTTTCCGGCAAATACAAGGATCAGGGTTAAACCCCGGTAAAATTGGATTTTGAATCATTTTGCTAAACCTCCTCCGTTATTTTCTGTTTCCTGCTTTACGCGCCTGAAGCTCTGCAAGAATTCCATCAAATTCTTTATCCAGATTCCAGAATTTCATAATAACCAAACCAATTACATAAACGACAATCGGAATCCACACAAAGCAAATTTTAATAGAGAACAGAGCTTCCGGTGTCTGCACCAATGCTTCTCCCACATAACCTCCTGCTTCCAGAATGACACCTAATAAAGCAGAACCAATGCCATTTCCGATTTTATAGCCAAAGCTGCATGCGCTGTTTACAAGGCCCTCTGTACGATATCCTGTTTTCCACTCACCATAATCAATGGTATCGGATACCATTGCCCACATGGTTGCTCCTCCGCAGGAATTGCCAATCCCTCTGATAATACTGGATACAACAATCAGCGTCATAGAACCTCCGGAAAAATTTAAAATAAGCATTCCCACAATATCGAGAACCAGCCCTACCGCAAACACATTTCTCTTACCAAGTTTTTTTACCAGCATGGCAATAAAAAACATTCCCGCAATCTGTACTACATTAAAAATACCATTAATGGTTGCCACAAGATCTCTGCTTCCCAGGATATCTTTTGCATAAAAGACAGTAGCGCCTCCATTTACCGAATACATCAAAAAGAACAAGGCCAACATTCCTGTCATCATAATCCAATATTTGTTTTGAAACAGAGCTTTAACTCCTTCCTTAAACGGAACATCTTTTACCTGCCCATTTTCCTGAGCAACCGGTTTTACACGTTCCTTTGTCCCAAAGAAATTAATTAAAAATGCTGCAACTGCTACCACACCGAATACACAAAAGGTCTTTGTCCATGCAGATGCGTTATCTCCAAATTTTTCGACTAATGGAAGAGTGAATGTATTGATAAGCAGGGTTCCTGCCGTTGCCAGAAGGTTTCGGAAAATACTCAGCACAGAGCGTTCATACGCGTCCTGTGTCATCAAGGCATTCAATGCCGAATACGGTACATTAATAGCTGTATAAATAACTGTCGATACTAAATTATAGGTAATAAATACATACACTAGCTTTGGTGTTTCTGCCCAGTCTGTGGGGACGGAGAAGAGCAAAATTCCGGAAATAGCAAAGGGAATACACATGCGAAGGAGCCAGGGTCTTGCTTTACCGAATTTTGATTTTGTTCTGTCTACAATCACCCCCATAATGATATCACTGATTCCGTCAAACACTCTGGAAATCAGCATAATCGTTCCCACTGCAGCAGCGTTTACTCCAGCATAATCTGTATAATAAAATAACAGGAATGCTGACATTGCCGTATAAATAATATTACAGCCAAAGTCACCGCAGCCATATGAAAATCGTTCTGCAAGTCTTGCAAACGTCTGTTTATTTTTTCTTTCCATTTCTCATTCCTCAGCTTTCTGTATTCTCTTGCACCGGAAACCACCCCTGCGCAACACATTTTCCCAAATCCCAGGCGTCCCAGCCTATCCAGTTGGAATCATTTACCGTATCAAGAAGCAGTTTATAATTCCAATAGAAATATCCGCTTCCCTTTTCCCATGCGGCAAGCTGTACATCTGCCAGGGTTCTGTAAATTTTCTTCTTTTCTTCCGGTGTAAAGGCTTCTTCTGCAATGCCTTCCATACCATTTAACACTGAACGTCCTCCCTTGGTATCATGACCGCAGGCCAAAGAATTAAACAGGCACCACTCGCCGCAAATCACAGGAAAATATTGCTCCATCTCTTCTATCATTGGCTCCAATACCTCTTTTACATAGGTTGTATACGCCTCCAGGTTCTGTTGACAGCCGTCCATCTCTGCAACCATAAGATATTGGTGGGTATCCAGTACTACGTTTTGGAATTCTTCCTCCTGCATAAAGTCTTTCCAGGCATAAATATCAAATCCGTCGTGAAAAACAACTGCTTTCTCTTTAGGCATATATTTACGCATACGTCCATATGCCTCTTTATAAAACGCTTTCAAAAATTTTATCTGTACCGGTGCGCTTCCCTTTGCCATTTCCGGATCCACTGCCGGATATCGCTCTAAGCTATTAAAGGTATCCCATGCTTTTTCTGTCAAAGGTTCGTTTAAAATCTCAATTCCCCACAGTGCTTCCTTTTCCCCATATCTTTTCGCAAGTTTTTCCAGAACCTGCAGGGTGAATTCTACACTTTCTGGCTGTTGGGCCCATTTAACAACTCCGGACAGACCGCCATTGTCGAATCCATTCTGACTTCCCGGAACAGTATGAAGGTCAATTAAAATCTGCAATCCATATTTTGCTGCCCATGCAAATGCTTTATCCAGTTCTTCTGTACAGCCAAGAAATGGAAGACAATCTCCAAAGATAAAGTACGGTATGGGAATGCGTACCATATCCAGACCAAATGATTTAATTTCTGCAAAATCGCGCTCCGTAATATAGGAATTGCGATGTAGCTTTATTCTGGCTTCATAAACTTCTTTTGACAGCTGTCTGGGCAGATAATATTCATCTTCGGCAGTTGTTCCTTCAAATAATGCCGGACTCATCCATTTTTCCAGCACTAGCCAATTCCCCAAATTAACACCTTTGATATTCATTTTCTTCTCCTCTTATTTCCTAATCATTCAAACATTTATACTGTGATTTATCCAGATATTTTAGAATTCATGAATTCTTTTGATAGCCTTATTATATACCAGTCAGCTTCGGGAAAACAGTCTTTTTACAAACCAAAAAACAGGTCAAAACAAACTTTTTCAATTTGTTTTGACCTGTTTTCTCTTATTTTCTGTACACGTCCCTGGGAGAACAGCCATATAACTCCCGAAACATACGTCGGAATACCTTTTCGTTATAAAATCCGTGACGCTCGCAGATTTCCCGTATATTCAAATCCGTATTCAGCAAATCTGTATATATTTTTTCTAATCGCACTCTGTATAAGTACTCCAAAAATGTAATTCCCATACTCTTTTTAAAAAAGCGCGAAAAATAGATTTCATTCAATCCAACCTTATCCGCAATTTCTGAAATACTGATAGCTTCTGTATAATGCTGTGTAACATATTCCATAATAAACTGAATCCGTTTCATATTCTTCTGATTTCGATACAATTCTTTCTGGTTCACTTTATAGGAAAAAGAATGAATCAAAATATAAAGTAATTCAAAAATCAGACTATAACATCGGAACTGATATCCTTCTACCTGAAACTGATAAGCAATCCACAGATTTTGTAAGGTGCTTCCGATTTCACGCAGCTTTGTCTGTACCCGCGGATCCTTTGAATGATAATCAATAGAAAATACATACTGCCGAATATCCGGCACCAGTTTTTCCAAAAATGTCACCGGAATCTGTAATAAAATTGCGGTATTTCCGGACAAACACTTTGTGGAATGAATGCTCATGGGATTTACCACTACAAATTCGCCTTCTTTTAACTGACGTACCTGGTTATTGTCCTGAAATTCCAAGTCCCCATGAATCAGATATACGATTTCAATCCAGTCATGAAAATGTTTATTTATAACACTTCCTGTATCTATGCGAAAATCCAGATAAACCTCCAACATTTCATTGGGGGATATAAATTCATGTTTATAGCTTTGCATGCCTACTCAATCACCCGCGCCTCTGTCACAACTTTCTGAGGAAAAATATCCGTTACTTCTGCCGGAACCTCCTCCACAATCTGAAATTCAAAGGCAACTGCAACGGTTTTATGCTTTGGGTGCTGACTTAAATAGCGGTCATAAAATCCCTGCCCATAGCCTGCTCTGTGGCGGTTAATGTCAAAAGCAACACCCGGTACCACAAGAAACGCCGTTTCCTCTAAAGCCTCTTCTCCTTCACTCGGCTCCGGAATCTGAAAATATCCGGGAGAGAGCTGGTCAAAAGACGTAATATAGTAGTATTTCATTTCATGGGCTCCCGTGACCTTTGGAACCGCTACCCGCTTTCCCGCCTTCCACGCAGCTTCTATAATGCCTTTTGTAATAACCTCTTTATTATAATCCGCATAAGCGTACACACAGTCTGCCTGCTGAAATTCCGGAAGAGCAAGAATCTTTTCGCAAATAACCCTGCTGTTTTCCTCCACTTCCTCTACAGAAGTTTCTTTTCTTCTTCCAAAAATATATTTTCTAATTTCCTTTTTTGAGTCCATATTTTTCTCCTAAATTCGTAATGCTTCCATCATCTTCCTGTACACTGATGTTGTCAAGCTGTGCCCTTAAATTCATACGGATATTGGCAATGTATTCTGTACGAAGCTTTTTCTGCTCTTCTTTTTCCTCGGGTGTAAGTCCTTCTCCTTTGGATTTTCTCGCAAGCTCATTGATTCTGTTAATTTTTTCCTGATTCATGCTATGTAATTTCTCCTTTTTATCCTATCCATTTTCGTTTCTAAAAGTCCTACAGATTTTCAAACATTCTACGAAGCTCTGCGTCCTCTCTGTCGCGCGACAGGAACAACGTTCCATGCTTTCTTCCCTGCATAATTTTATGAATCACATGGAAATCACTGCCGTTGGCAATGACCATGTCCGTGCCTGCTGCTGCTGCAATCTGAGCTGCTGCCAACTTGGTAGCCATTCCCCCGGTTCCCACCTTGCTGCCGGAAGACCCCTTTCCCATTTCCAGAAAGTGTCTGTCCAGCTCTTCCACTACATCAATGAACTGTGCATCTGGATTCACATTAGGGTCATCTGTAAACAGTCCGTCTATATCTGAAAGAAGAATCAGCATATCTGCTCCTGTAAGCGCTGCTACCAGAGCGGACAGGGTATCGTTATCTCCAAATGTATTTACATACTGGATTTCATCTGTGGAAACGGTATCGTTTTCATTTACCACAGGAATGGCTCCCATATCCAGAAGACTGTTAAAGGTGTTTCTGGCATTTTCCCTTGTGATGTCATTAATCATCGTGTATTTTGTCATTAAAACCTGGGCTGCTGTCTGGTTATATTCTGCAAACAGTTTCTGATAAATCATCATAAGACGCGCCTGTCCGATAGACGCGCATGCCTGTTTTTCCGCCAGCTCTGTGGGCTTTTCCTGTATGCCCATAACCGCTCTTCCCACGGCAATGGCACCAGAGGATACCACAATCACGTCCTTCCCCTGGTTGTGCAAATCTGCCAGCTCTCTTACCAGAATCTCCATTTTTATCAAATCCAGTCTTCCGTTTTCCTGATGAGTCAGGGAAGAAGAGCCGATTTTGATAACAATTCTTTTTTTATCCTTTAGTTTTTCCCGAATATTCATGTGTATGCTACCTCGTTGAAGCTTTCCTTTTTCTTATGGTATACTGTCCTGTATATAGTACACTATTTTAAAAAATTCGTCCAGACAGTGTTTACGGAACATAGCATTTAGCTGGAATAATTCTCTAAAAAGCTGTACAGCTCGTCCTGTGTCTTTATATCCTTTCCCAAAAGCACTTCGGACTGCAGTTCTTTTGGCAAAGCTTCCAACGGGATATCCGTATATTCAAAAACCGTATTTCCGGGCTTTTCATACACAACCACACAGCCTTCCTCCAGACGAAGCTGATACCCCTCTTTTGCATGTTTCCTGGTTTCTTCTGTTCTTTCCTGCTGCAACACCACCCGTTTCTCTCCATAAGACATCATGCGGTAGCGCTCCTCCTTTAATGTTCCCTGGTCATAGCGCTGAAAAACAAAGGTCTGCCCTTTTGGATTTACAGAGGCGGATACCTGCTGCTGCACCTGGGCGCTGCTCTCCTCCAAATCATAAATTCTGTCTTTTAAATCTGCCACTTGATAGCTGAGCATAAAACCTGTACTGAAAAACAGCACAGCAAGAAAAAAGCCGACACCGTAGATTATTCTTTTCATAAGAACCTCCCTTATCTGAATGGTTGTTTCCCTCTGTTCAGAATATAGTATCGACTGTTTTCTTCTCTTTTATTCATTTCCTTATCTGGTAATTCTCAGACCTTCCAGTATTTCTGCCTGTTTCTTTTCCATGACTGCTGCTTCCTCTGGAGTCATATGGTCATATCCCATAAGATGCAGCATACTGTGAGCAATGAGAAAGGCAAACTCCCGCACCTGTCCGTGTCCATAGCTTTCTGCCTGCTCCTGCATTCTGGGAACACAAATCATAATATCTCCCAGCAAAAGCTCCCCGGTATCCGGATGGAAACAGGAGGCGTCTTCCTCTGCATGGGAAAAATCTGCCGGAGTTTCAAAATCTAACATGGGGAAAGACAACACGTCGGTAATACGGTCGATCTCCCGAAATTCCCTGTTTGTTCTCTGAATTTCCTCATTTCCGGTCAAAACCAGATTGATTTCCGCCTCATAAGGGCAGTTCTCGTAATCCAGAGCCGCCTCTGTTACCTTTTTTGCCAGCTCCTCATAATCAAAATCCAGAGGGGTTTCGTATTCCATTTCAATATTTAAAGTCATACTTATCTTCTCCTGTCATTTCTGCCGAACTTTTCTTTTCGGACCTCTTTTTTCTCCGGCTTCTCCTTTTTCTCGTATTCATCATAAGCCTGTACAATTTTCTGCACCAGAGGGTGACGCACCACGTCTTTGTTTGTCAGTTCACAAAAAGCAATGTCCTCTACCTTGCGAAGCACACGCAGAGCAACGTCCAAACCGGAACGGGTTCCTGATGGCAGGTCTTTTTGGGAGAGGTCGCCTGTCACGATTACCTTTGAACCAAAACCAATTCTGGTAAGGAACATTTTCATCTGCGCCGGAGTGGTATTCTGGGCCTCGTCCAGAATAATAAAGGCATTATCCAGGGTTCTTCCTCTCATATAGGCCAGAGGCGCTACTTCTATCAGCCCCTTTTCCATGTTTTTGGCAAAACTGTCTGCTCCCATGATTTCGTACAGGGCATCATAAAGAGGACGCAGATACGGATCTATCTTACTCTGTAAATCTCCTGGCAGAAAGCCTAATTTTTCCCCTGCCTCAATAGCCGGGCGGGTAAGGATAATCCTTCCCACCTCATCATTTTTAAAGGCTGTAATCGCCATTGCCATAGCAAGATAGGTCTTTCCTGTCCCCGCAGGTCCCATGCCAAATACAATCATTTTCTTTCGTATCTCGTCTACATATGTCTTCTGTCCCAGAGTTTTTGGCTTAATCGGTCTGCCGCTTAAAGTATGGCAGATGCAGTCTTTGTCAATCTCTGTAATAGCAGAGGTTCTCTCCTCCATGGCAAGAGAAAGTGCATAATTGACATTTTGCTGGGTAATAGTGTTTCCTCTCTGGGATAATTCCAGAAATTCCTTCAGTATTTTTACTGCCTGGTCACAGGAGGGTCTGGGGCCTAAAATCTTAATCTGTCCATCTCTGGAAATTACAGTAACTCCTAAAGCTCTCTCCAGCTTTTTTACATGTTCATCAAACTGACCGAACACATTTCTCTCATGCTCTGCAGGTAATTCCATTTTTTCTTCACAAATATTACTCATTTAAGTCTGTATTCCTTTCTGTCGGCTGCTCCGGAATCTGTATCGGGACTTCCTCTCCTGCCTCTTCAATGACGGATATACTGCCTTTTGCCCTGCAAATTCCGTTCTGTATTCCTATTTTAACATGATTTGCAGATATTTGAACCCCCTTTTGCCGGAAACTTTCCAAAACCAGGTTCAGACGCTTCTTTGCCCTCTCTCTTGCCTCCTCTGGCGTATAGGTGAAAATTTCTGTCTGATAGGCATAATCCGTACTGGTACCATAAAAAACAGGCAGCTGGAAATTTTCCGTAAGACGTACCTGCTTGAGGCTCGTAATGGTATCAAATTCCTTCCAGGAGGCTTTCCTTTTTGTATCCAAACAGTAATCCCCTATCTGCAATACATATCCCTTCTTTTTTTCTCCTGTATAAACCGGTTTTCTGTATTTCATGGGAAATTCCTGATAATACTCTAACTCGTATTCAATAAAAACATCAGCGTCTGCCTGTGTATATTCCTGGCGCACCAGCTCCTTACTGTCATTTTGGATATCCAGCGTTCCGCGAACCAGCACTTCTCCTTTTGTGCAGATATCCCCTGCCTTTTTTACCGGAGTTCCCCTACGGGTTATCATAGAAACAATACGTCCGCTCCGCAAGGCTACAAGGTCGCAGGCCCTCCCCTCCTTTTTGTCTTTTCCCTGATAAATATTGTCATTCTCACGGATTTCCAGAATCAGTCTGCTGCCAGAAATCCGTGCAGACACCCAGGTAATATTGGGAAACTCCCCTCTCAGCTTTTCTGCAATCGCTCCGCAGTCCAGTTCTTTTTTCAAAACCCCGTGTTCAATATCAAGTTGTTCCAGATAACGGAGAATACTCTGGGTGCTGTTATGTATATTTCCCTCTACATGAATGTTCCAGATATGCCGGGAAAGAACTGCCAGCAGAAAAAAGCCTATAAAAATCCCGATAAAAAATGCCTTTCTTTTTTTGTTGCGGTAAAAAAAGAAGGGCAGTCCATATTTTCCTGTAATTTTGATTCTGGTGTGTGTCTTTTGGCATATTTTCTTCAACCCGTAAAAATCCTTTACGGACAAGTTCATTTCCAGTTTATTTCCTTTCTGCATCAGATTCCAGACCCTGATTTTGTGATAAGCGCATAAATTCAAAAACCGCTCCGGGCTGTCCGCACAGATGCAAATGCGTACATACCCTTTGCGGTAAGCTTTCCAGTCCTGCAAGGTGCAACCTCCTCATAAAAATAAAATTCCGCTGATTTCTCCAGTTATTTTCATCTCTACATCTGTATAATAGGCAATCACCAGATTTTTTCCCTCTATCTGAATTTTATGATGTCCGGACAGCAGGATAATACAGGTATCCTGATACTGGCGGATACACTTATAATTCTCAATATACAGTTCCCTGGCGCCGGTAAGCGTCAACACAGGATCCTGATAAGACAAGTCCTTTGGAATCTGCAGCGAATCTCCCAGCTTTCCTGCAAGTTCATGCAGTTTTCCTTTCATCTTCATGCCCCCGGAAGTTCTGTTCCTTACAACATATGTCTATTTTATAAAAAGAATACCAAACCACAGAATCTGATTTGCACTTAAGGTAAATTCCATATCATACTTTTCTGCCAATTCTGACACAATAATCCCATGACTCTCTACACACGGGTGCATTTTCTCAGGAAACCGGCAGGGGAGTCCCTTAGGGAAGGTACATTCTTCGCAGATATCACAGGATTCTGTGGACAATGCCATGCAGGCACTGCCCTGCTGTCGGATAAATCCTTCTATGGCAGCCGTAATAGCCTCATGCTCTTTTCTGGTAGCCAATGTTTCTTCAAAATTAATCACATCTGAAACTTCGGCAATGGTGGAAAAGAGAAAACATTCTCTGTAGCTCAGACAGCGCTTCCGACACTCCTCCACGGTTCCCACTGCAGGTGGACAGGCCCAGGTGGAATTATAACGTTCACATTCCTTTTCGCAAATCCACCTCACCCGGAAAGAAAAGGCAATTTCCTTCGGGTCAAAAAAGGCGTATTGGTATACCGGATACTGGCAGATAAATTCTTCAATTTCCTCATGTGTAATCATTTTTCTTTTCTCCTTGCATTTTTCTTTGGAATCCTTTATAATAAAATATATCGAACATACATTCGCTTTATTCTACGGAGGTACTTACAGATGAATCCACTTTCTTATATACTGGGCAGCGTTCTGTTGCTGCTACTGATCCTGTTTTTTGTCCTGCTGCACAAGAGAAATTATTACCCCTATGCAGCAAAACACCTGCTTACCAAAAGAGAATATCGTTTCTACCTCCTCTTAAAGGAAGTTGCAGATGAATACCATTATATCATATGTCCCAAGGTTGGTGTCAAAGATTTGCTGGCTGTCACGGACAAAAAGCAATATATGAAATATTTTCACAAAATCGCCCAGAAGCATGTAGATTTTGTCATTTGTGATAAGGACTTGTATGTACTTTTCGCCATTGAACTGGACGACACCACCCACGAAACAAAAGACGCCAAAAGAAGGGATCACTTAAAAAACAAAGCCTTTGCTGCTGCGGGAATTCCTCTAAAACGAATCACAGACATTGACAAACGGCAGATACGTCGACTGTTTCGCTAATCCATGGAACTCAGGCTTCTTCTATCCGTACCTTACTGCCGCCTTCTCCCAGCCTTGCAGGCTCTACAATCAGATGCATGGGAATCCTTGCCTTAATCTCCTCCACATGGGTAATGATTCCCACACTTCTTTTTCTATTTCTGATTTTTTCCAACGCTTCCATCACCACTTCCAGACACGATTCGTCCAGTGTACCAAAGCCCTCGTCTAAAAAGAAGAATTCCAGAGGAGCTGCTCCTTTCATCTGAATCTGGGATGAGAGAGCAAGAGCAAGGGCAAGGGAAGCCATAAACGTTTCTCCTCCCGACAAGGTAGAAGCCGGTCTGGAAACTCCACCATTTTTGTAATCCCGTATAATAAACAGACCGTTTCCGTCTGTTTCCAAACCATAGCTGCCCCCTGTCATTTCTTTTAGCTGCACATTTGCCTCTCTGGAAACATATTCCAGATAATACCGGGATACATATTCCACAAAACGTTTTCCTCGAAACAGCCCTTCCAGTTCTGCCAGAATATCCAGCTTATGCAGAATTTCTTTCTGTTCTGTTTCCAGCTTTTCCTTTTCTTTCAATGCTTTAGTCAAATGGCAAATCTGCTGTTTCAGACTTCCCAGTTCCCGGTTTCCCCCGGCATTTTCCTCTTCCAGACTCCTGACCTTTTCTTTTAGAACTTTAAGGGGTATCTCCAAAGTGGGAAGAACTCTCCTCTGCTTCTGGATTTCTTCTAAGCGCACTTGCAGCTTCATACAGGTTTCTCTATACGTTTCTATCTGCTTTCTCAGCTGCAGCAGTTGGTCTTCCTCTCTTTGATACAGCACAATCCAGCTTTCCTCTGCGATGCCGTATTCCTGCATTTTTTCCTGTAAAATCTTCTGTTTTCTACAAAACTCCGCCTCCAGAGCTTCTAAAAGTGCTTCTCCGGCTGCAAAGTCACGGCTGACGGCTTCCAGCTCTCTTGTCAGGCTTTCTGCCCGCTTCTGAACCTCTGCATAGTCTTTCCGAATTTTCTCCGTCTTTTCCCGGAGTTCTCTGCACCGCTTTTCAGGTTCTTTGCAGGAACCGGCCTTTGCCTGTACCTGTTTTTCCAGCTCTTCGATTCTCTCTGTCTGCTTTGCCAGCGTGATCTCCAGACGGGCTTTTTCCTCCTTTATCCCCTGAATCAGTCCCTCCCCCTTTTCCTTATTTTGTACCCGGGCAGTAATGGCAGCCTCCAAAAGCTTTATTTGCTGCTGTTTTTCCTCCCGGATACGATTTTTCTCCTGTAAATTTTCATAGGCAATTTCAAAATCCTGCACCTGGCTTTTTTTCTTTAATTCTGAAAGCTTTTGAATTTCCTGCTCTTCCTCTTTTTTCAAAAGACGAATTTCTTCCTGCATTTCCTGTTCCCTGGTTGTTTGATGTACCTGTTCCGCTTCTGCCCTTGTTTTTTTTGTCTGTAAATCCAACAGTGCCTCTTCCAGTTTTTCACGGCTCTTTTCCTTTAAAAGAAGCTGCTCTTCCAGGAAAGTCCTCAATCTTCTTCTTTCCAGCAGTCCCTCTTCCAGCTTCGGCAGATTTTCTTCTAACCATTTTTTATTTAAAAGCTGCAGGCTCCCCATAGTCTCCCCGGCTTTTTCTTCTCCCTTTTTCACCAGCGCTTCCAGGCGGGAAATCTCCGCATATACTTTCTGAAGCTTCTTTTCTGTCTCTTCTCTTTTTCCGTTGTAATCCGGGAACTTTCTTCCTGCTCAAAATGAGCGCCGCTTTTTTCGTGATGAATGCTGCCACACACCGGGCAGGGCTGTCCTTCCCTAAGTTCAAGTGCCAGAATTGATGCCAGATGTTCCAGATACCGTTTCTCCCATATCTGTTTTTCTTTTTGGCAGATTTCCAGTTCTTCCTTTCTTTCTGCCTGCTCTTTTTTATAAATCCTGCACTGTTTTTCCTGCTCTTCTATTTCCTGCTGCAGGTGTCTTGCCTTTTCCTGTTCTGCTTTTACTGTTAAAACATATTCTGTTTCTTTCTCTGCATCAGGAAGCGCTCTCTGCTGTTTTTGCAAATCCTTTGTTTCTTTTTCCAGTACCTGTCTTTCTTTTTCCTTCTGCTCTGTCTGTTCCTTTATCACCGCATATTGCTTCTGTGATTCTTGCCTTTTCTGCACAAGTTCCTCAAGGCGGGTCTGCAAAGTTTCTCTGCGTGCAGTCTTTTCTTTTACTTTTCCGCAAAGACGGTATCCCTCTCCGATTTCCTGCTGCTTCCCGGCAGAAACTGTATTTGCCTCTGCTTCCACAGCAATCTGTTCTTTCTGCGCTTTGCGAGCTTCTATGTCCTGCAAAAGCTTTTCCATTTTCAGATTCGATTCTTCTAATCTCGCGGCAGTCTGCAAAAGTCTTTCTCTGGTTTCTTTCTTCCCGGTTTCTTCTCTGCGAAGCTGTGTTAAAAGAGAAGCCGCTTCTGCAAGTCTTTCCATCTCTATCTGCAAAGCAGGTAATTCTTCCTGCACCTGCGTCTGAAGGCTCTGTCTGACTGCCTTTATTTCCTTTTCCTCTTTCTGTTTCTCCTCCAGCATATTTCTTTGCAATTCCTGCTTTTTACATGCTGATGTCCAGTCAGCTTCTGCTTCTTTCGCCTCTTTGCTAAAAGCTTTTAAAGCATTGGCCTTTTCTGCCATCTGCTCCTCGTTTTGCAGGTTCTGTATTTCAGCTTCCCTCTCCTTTTGTCTGCCTGCCTCCAAACACAATGCTTCATACTCGGCTTCCAGGGCGGCAGCTTTTTCTCCCTGCTCCAGCCTTTTACGGGTTTCTTTTAATTCCTCTTCTTTTTCTGACGCCAGTGCCTTCTGTTCTGCCTCCCTTTTTAGCAATCTTTGCAAATCTTCCTGCTCTATTTCCTGATACCGGGACATCGCTCCCTCTTTTTCCTGCCATTTCCCATTCCACAGGGACGCTCTCTCTTTTACCAAAACTGCCATCTGCTCTCCGTATTTTTCCAGATGAAACAGTCTCTCCAGCATTTTATTTCGCTCCATTCCCTCCAGCTTCAAAAATTCCGAAAACTTCCCCTGAGGAAGCACAACGGTACGGAAAAAATCTTCTTTTGACAGTCCCAGCACTTCTCTGCATTTCTCATTTACAACGCTCACCTTATCTGCCAGAATCTCTGCATTTCCTTCCGTCAGCTCCGCAAACCGCGCGCTGTGGCTGCGAATAGCTCCTTCCTTTGAGCGTTTAAAACTTCGAAACACCTGATAAATCCGTTCTTTCTTTTCTTTCACAGAAAACGTGTATTCCACAGTTCCTCTCTCTGCATTTACATTGATAAAATTCGTGCTGTTTCTGGCAGTGGTTCCATAAAGAGCCAGAGTCATACCGTCTAAAATACTGCTCTTTCCACTTCCCGTAGGACCGAAAATTCCAAACAGTCCCTGACTGGACAGCGCCTGAAAATCGATTTCCTGCTCTTCTAAAAAGCTGTTAATCCCCCTGATTTTCATTCGGATTGGTTTCATACTCTGCCTCCTTTTCCATAATATCTCGCAGCATATCCAAAATCTCCTGCTCCGGAGCTACGCCCTTTTTTTCCATGTAATAACCGAGAAACAGTTCTTCAAAGCTCTTTTGTGCAAAGGCAGTCATACCCACCTCTGTCTGTTGTGCAGGAAACACAGGAAGCACTTCCAAAATATCTTCTTTGTATTTTTTCAGTTCCTTTAGCTGTTCCTCCCGTATATAGGTATCTGTATAAATCTGCAAATACACATAGCAGGCACGCTCCCGGTTTTCCATACATTTCTCCAGAGCTTCCTCATAACTTCTGCAAACCCATTTTTCAATAGGCTTTGGATTATCCAGATACAATTCTTGCACCTGAGCTTCCATGCCTGGGTGCAACTCTATCAGACAGCACTGTTTTGCGACCACTGTTTCCTGCAGACGGTAGGGAAGAAGGGAACCACTGTAGCGAATTCTTCCCTTGCTCCCCACGACCTTTTGCGGTCTGTGGACGTGTCCAAGAGCAACATACTGTGCGCTTTTTGGAAAGACTTCCGGAGGCAGCAGATAACTGTTTCCAAGCATCATTCCCTGTTCAGAGCCATCTTTTACGCTTCCCAGAGTAAACACATGGCTCATCAGCAGATTTACTGTGTCCTTCTGATACCAGCGTGCTTTCCGGGTAAAAAGGTCCTCCAGTTTTTGGGCATAATTTTTTGCCTCTTTTTCTTCTTCCTCCCCGGATTGATAAAAAACCTCATTCAGGGATTTCTCACTTAAATAAGGGACACAGACAAAAACTCCTTTCTCCTCTTTATGATAAAAAGAAAAAACGCCCTCTTCCAAAGAAGTAAGCTCAAACTTTCCGTATTTTCCGGAGGGAATCCTGGTTCTGGGTGTGCCGTAAATGACAATTCCATGTTCTTTTACAAGAGGCGCAATGGCTTCCAGTCTGGAGGGCTGGTCATGATTCCCTGCTATCAGCACCACAAGCCGTTCCCCATTTGCACTTAAATCCTTTAAAGTCTGATATAAAAGGGCTTCCGCTCCGGCAGAAGGGTGACTGTTATCGAAAATATCCCCTGCAATACAGACCATGTCTGCCTGGTTTTCCTCTGCCATACGAACCAACTGCCCCAATACGACTTCCTGCTCCTTTAATCGACTTTTTCCTTCTAAAAGCTTTCCAATATGCCAATCTGCGGTATGTAATATTTTCATAAAACTGCTCTCTCTATTTTAAAGGTAGTGTCAAAAACTACCCATTTTTTATTGTTTAAATCTATTAAAAACCTTGATTTTTAGGGAAATCTGCAATAAAAAGAGCATTGACCTCCCTTTTTTGGTATAATGTCAATCGCCAAACCAACATCCCCGAAAGGAGCCAATGCTCATGGACATTATACAATACTTACTTTCTTTTATTCAATACCAACACCAACAAATCTGCTGGCTTTTAAATTTTATCTGCAGATATATCCTCTTAAACAGTGGGCTTTCGATGATTCTCATTCTCCCAAATATCAAAAATTCAAAGTTGATGAACTTCCGGTCATTAAAACCTTTGTCAAACAGGACTGGCAATTCCTTCTAGAATACTATACATGGAAGTATCACAAATCACTCAAACCAGTGCAACGACGCAATGGAAAATCCATTCCTGAAGATACCATCTGCCCCTTATGCGGTGCTCCACACCATTTCATCTATGACAACAATGGTGGAAACGGACAATACCAGTGTAAAGTTTGTGGTCAGACTTTCATCTCAGGTGAAGTAGCTTCTGCACCTGTTCGTTTCATCTGCCCTCACTGTGGTAAGACCCTTGTAGCTAAAAAAGATCGCAAGTTCTTTCGTATACATAAATGTGTAAATCCGAAATGTCCTTATTATCTGCACAATCTCAAAAAAGTTGAGAAGAAGGATCTAAAAGAGGACTATGGCAAAAATAAATATAAACTCCATTACATCTACCGTGAATTCACTGTAGATTTCTTTACCATGGATTTAAATTCACTACCTAAGAATGCTTCATCCTTAAAATTTTCCAAACACAACGCACACGTCATGTCTCTTTGCCTGACCCTACATATCAACCTTGGATTATCTCTAAGAAAAACATCCCAAGCACTAAAAGACCTTTACAACATCAGCATCTCCCATCAGCAGATTGCTAACTATTGCAAAACTGCGGCTGTTTGCATTAAGCCCTTTGTGATCATTATGACTATAAAACAGGAGATGTTTTACCGCTGATGAAACCTATATCAAAGTAAGAGGAATCAAAGCTTATATCTGGTTTATCATGGATGCTGCAAGTCGTTCTATCATCGGATACCAGGTCTCAGACAACCGAAGTGTCGGTCCCTGTATCCTTGCAATGAGAATGGCTTTTCGACATCTCACAGAACTACCGAAAAAATTTAAATTCATTGCAGATGGATATAGTGCATATCCACTAGCTGCCATGGAGTTTGCTAAAAAATTTAAAGATGATTTTAAATTTACCATCACACAGGTTATCGGTTTAACCAATGATGACGAAGTTTCAAAAGAATTTCGTCCTTATAAACAGATGATCGAACGTCTCAATCGCACCTACAAAGTTTCCTACCGAACTACCAATGGTTTTGATAATTATGAAGGTGCCAATTACGATTTAGCCTTATGGGTTGCTTACTATAATTTTCTGCGCCCACACAAGCACAATCATTATCAGGTACTCAACAAAGCTGATATGCTAAATGGCGCTGATAATATGCCAGGTAAATGGCAACTGCTCATTTTCTTAGGACAACAGACCATCTTAAACCTTCAAACTGAAAGTTCTAATTGTTCTTAGATTCCGAGCCTGAGGTAATATATCCAGCCATCGAAAGCAACGCTTTCGGCTTGCCCTTGATGGCACGCAAAAGAACTGCTACACTGCTGTATTCGACGGAAGAAGTTCTAACTGTTCTTGAGTTCTTCGCCGTCGGTGATTTATCTACAGCAGTTCTTTTGCGTGCTGTCAAGGGTGGCGTAAACTTACCTCAAACTAACATATCTGCAATTTTCAAGGTTCATCTGAGCCTTTTTCTTATCGCTCAGTTTTTCATAACTCAGTTGACACTACCATTTTAAAATTCAAATTTTCAGTTACTGTTTTTAAGTATAGCATTGCTGTGTGGCAAAAGACAATAATGCTTTTTTTGGAAAAAGGTGTTATAATGGGGAAATAAAATCTAACAGAAGAAAGTGAGTAAAAATTATGAAAAATGATTTATTCTCCATAGGTCCTTTCACCATACATGGATACGGACTTATGATTGCCTTGGGCATTGTGGTGTGTGTCATCATGGGAACCTACCGTGCGAAAAAACATGGATACAAGGAAGACGCAGTTCTGGACATTGCTATTTTCAGCGTCCTCGCCGGTTTTCTTGGCGCAAAACTTTTGTTTGTACTGGTAGAATTCGACCGTTTTCTGGAAAATCCCATGCAGGTGTTGGGTTCTGAGGGCTTTGTGGTATACGGAGGAATCATTGCCGGTGTCCTTGCCGCTGTTCTGTACTGCCGCATCAAAAAGCTTTCCTTTTTGGAATACTTTGACTTACTGGCTCCCTCTGTTTCCATTGCGCAGGGGTTTGGACGAATCGGGTGTTTTCTGGCAGGTTGTTGTTACGGACGGGAAACCCATGCATTCTGGGGCGTCACCTTTCCGGAAGGGAGTTTTGCCCCGGCAGGAGTTCCTCTGATTCCCACACAGCTCTTATCCTCTGCAGGGGATTTTGCCATTACAGGAATCCTGCTGCTCTATAGCAAACACAGCAAACAAAAGGGCAATACCGGCGCCTTGTATTTGCTGCTTTATGGAATCGGGCGTTTTCTGGTAGAATTCCTCCGTTCTGATGACAGAGGAACCGTAGGTATCCTCTCTACTTCTCAGTTTATCTCCATAGGCATTGTGCTTCTTGCCATATTGATGTTTTGGAGAAACTCTGTGAGAAAAAAGAAAGAAGAGTAAACCAACTCCATAGAAATTTCAAAATTCCATAAAAAACCTTCAAGCGAATAGAAAACTGAATTATTCGCTTGAAGGTTTCTTTTTTTATGTATCTGTCATGCCGCTTCAATTCTTATCTGAAGTTCATTTAAAAACCTTTGAAAACTTGGTGACAGATTTTCTTCTAAATTTAAAACACTTCCTATTTTATCTGCCCATTCACATTTTGCTTTTCCCGTTTCACTATAACTATTTCTGGATTTCTTTTGTAAAGCAGCCAATCCTCCCGGATATACCATATTTGCCAGAACTTGCCATGTATCACATATTCCTTAAAGATTGGTCGAAACCTCTTAAGTATACCCGGAGATTATTTAACAAATTCCCCCCTTTTCGCTCTTGTAAACTACCCTTTGTCGGTAAATGTCCAATACCTCTAAAAGATTTTGTATCAAAACCAATATATTTATTTTTGTATTTTGCCTGTAGCTTTTCCATGATATGGTTTACTATAATTTCCGTTGAACTGTCTTCTATCAAAAACTGAAAATACATACTTCTCTCCTGTTATCCAAAATATCTGCTATACCACATATCTCCCAGAGGAACACCTTCTCCTGACAATTCTTTTACAAAATCATACTCTGATGCTCGTTTGATATTAGAAAATCCATCTTTTCCTTTTTCTAAAACCCATACACTATTCGGAGATAATGCATTTACAAAGAAAGGACTATGTGTTGTCACAAAAAGTTGTTTTGAATATCCTGTTCCTACGCTTCTTACCATCTCATCTGCTAATAATTTTAAATACTGATGATATAATCCATTTTCAGGCTCTTCAATAAATACTAATTGACGCGGATTACTTTCGTGCAATAACAAATAATATGCAAATAATTTCAATGTTCCATCTGACATTTTGGGAGAATAAAAGGCATTTTTAAAACCCTTTTCCCAAAATTTGAGCATCATTTGACCATTATCAAATTTTACAGGTTCAATTTTTTCAATATTTGGTAATTTTGTCTGTATTTCCTTTAATACCTTTGTGAAATCTCTCTTATTTTCCCGATACATATACTGCGCAACATTATTTATGTTACTTCCTGTTCGATTTAAATATGGCTGCGGAGCTGCCGTCTGTAATGTACGCGCCGCATCAGGAGAAAAATAGCATAGATACCAACTCTTCAAAAAGTTTAAAAACTTCTCAATTCTTTCATATTGCTTCATAGCACCTAAGGTTACAATACCAAGTTTTCTGATATCAGCTAATTCTACGTCAACCTTTTCGCCCTGCACACTGCGTCCATCATCGTCTGCTCCACCTTCTTTTCCTTCATATGCATAACCACGACCATTTTGCAAAAGTAAAAAGGACAACGGTCTGCCTCTTTTTGTTACACGCTGACGCAGACGCTCTTCTTTTACATATGGACGCCCCATAGCGTCTTCATCAATTTCCAGTTCATATGTGATTGGACGTATAGTATTCTTTTCACGATAATATAATTCAAATTTCACAGGCTCATCAATGCCCTGTGAACGAATCTGCTGAAATCCTCCTCTGTTTTTCGCATCACAGGCAGCCTCAACTCCAATTTCCAGACAATCTGCCAAAAATCCAAAAGCATCTGCCAATGTGCTTTTTCCGTTCCCACTTGGTCCGATAACAGCTGTAATATTCCCTAAAGCTTCCCCTTTCTGGTTGTTTAAGGTTTTTCCCATTACAACATCTTTTAGCGGGCCGAAATTTTTAATTTGTACACCTTCTATCTTTCCCATATACTTATTACCTCCTAATTCCTGTTATCCCACTTAAAAAAAGTATTCCTCCGCCCTTTTTCTTCTTTCTTCAAACTGCGCATAAAAACCCTTTTCCGGTTCATAAGGCGCAAGATAAAAGGTCTTCAATACAAACATACAAGCGTTTTTTACTGCTGCCTCGCTCTCCAGACACTCCAAAATTTTCCCTGTCCTTTTCAGAAAATTGTGCCAGTTAAGTACAAACTTCTCATATTTCTGGATTTCCGGTATTCCCAGCCATTTGCTGATTTTCACCTTTGTCTTCGGATTTTGGGGACATTCCTGTACCTGAAGAAAATACCGGAAGCCCTGTTCCTCATAAATCCGCCCCAGAGGAAACATTCTGCAAAAACCCGGTCGAAAGGCATGGATACTGCATCTTCCCTGCTCATTTAAAAAGGAACACTGCTCCTTCTCTCCCACCATTTTCAGGTTCGGCAAAATCATGCCATCTGCCATATGAAGCTCTACAGCGCTTTGCAAAAGCCCCTCAAAACTGGTTTTTAAGTTTTTACAAAGCTGGTATACATCAAAAGGGTCTAACACAATGGAATTTCCCATGCCCCTGCAGCAATCGGAACAGCCCTTGCAGTCGTTACAACCCGCTTTTACCATATCGCTATGACGGTACAGCCTTCCGTCAGAAATTGCCCCCATATCCAGTTCTCTTAACATAGTTTTCTCCTTTTTCTCTATACACGGTATTTCCAGTAATAAAGTCCCTCGGCTGCCACAATTTTTTCCAGAAGCACCTTTAAGCTTTCACTTTCATGATAAACGGCAATGCTCAAAACGCCCCCGCTGATACTGATAATGGAATCTTCACCGCCCAGCAGAATATCGATTTGTCCACGTTTCTTTAAAATCACCTTTTTCATTAATTTTACAATCATCTCACACCGCTTATCCTTCAGCCACCCCTCTCTCTTGTTTACCAGAGGCTTATATTCCTCCACATAGATTTCAAAAGGAAAATAGCACAGCACCTTCAGCACAATGGCAATGGTTTTATCGCAAAACTCCTGTAAATGCTTATCCTGCAGAAAATACTGCTCTGCCTCCTCATAAAAATCGTCCTCCTCTGTGGAAACCGCTCTTGGCAAAAAATCAATAATCCGGTAATCCTCGCTAAATAAAAGGCTTAGTTTTTCACTTCTGTTCATGCTTATACTCCTCTCATTTCCCTGCTGTCCGCTGTTGCCCCTTCCTTTACAGCCGTCAGTTTTTTATCTGCTCAAGCCCTGCAAAAAACAGCTCATAAAAATCATCTTCTCCTTCAAGCACAGGAGAATTTTCTCCGCCTCCATTGGTGCTTCTTTTCATTTCTGCGTAAAAAGCTTCTCCTGCGTTTATCAGCTCCATTTCATAAATTTCATAACCTGACTCTCTGCATTTTTTACAAAAGGCACTGAGAGGATTTGCCTCCTGACGGGTTTTTAAAAGTTCCTGTCTGAGTTTCTCATCTTTTCCAGCTCTTTGCTGCAGTTCGTCCAACATTTCCGGTATACTTCTCAAGCTCTCAACCTCCCAAACTGTTTTTTCTATTGTATCGCTTTCTGATAAGAATGGCAAACAAATTTTCCGTTCCTACACCTCATACACGGCAAGCTCATGAAGCGCCCTGGTTGCACAGATGTATTCCGCCTGCCGCAAAAGCCCGTTTTTTTCTTTTCTGCCAAGGACAAATACCCGATCAAATTCCAGCCCCTTTGCCAGATAAAAAGTGGTAACTGTAATTCCCCGCTGAAACGCCGAACTGTTGCGGTCAATGTAAGAAACCTCCCCCAGCCTTTCCTTTAAATACCCATAAGCCTCCAGAGCCTCCTGCTCTGTCATGGTAAGGACTGCTGTGGTTTCATAATCGCTGCCCTTCTGAAGCTGCAAAAGAATTTCTTCAAGTACCTCCTGCTGATTGGCAAAGATCTTTTGTTCTACTGCTTTTCCATGGCGTTCTAAAAGCTCCATATCCGTAAGCCCTGCTATTTGATTGGCATAATTTGCAATTTCTACGGTGTTTCGATAGCTTTTCTTCATAAGGATTATCCGAGTCTGTTTTCCCAGAATTCCGGGAAGAAATTGCAATACATCCTGCTGTTCTTCCTCCATGGTCTGGGCACAGTCCCCCAAAATCGTCATTTTACATGGGAAAAGCTCTGCCAGTATGGTATACTGCAAAAAGGAATAATCCTGCATTTCATCAATAACCAGATGTTTGATGTTTTTTTGTCCCTTTTTTCCCAAGAGCCGGTATTTCAGATACAGCATGGGATACACATCTTCATATCTTAAAGTCCGCTTTTCATAGGAAACAGCAGGCAAAGGCTTCCAACCGGCTTCCTCTAAAAGCTGATTATACAGCACATACACATCTCTGGTTGCATACATACCCATAAATTCCCTGGTAAGCCCCTCTTCTTCCTCCTCCGTCAATTTACGGTTATACAGGGTTTCATATTCATCGGTAAAATACTCCTGAATTGCTTCCATGCGGGCCAACAGTGGAATTTCCTGAAATTTAAAGTAAAAAAGTTTCACCAACTCTGCTTCTGTCTTCACAATACCCTTAAAAGAAACCTCATGAAACTCCATCAAACTGTCCTCCAGATTTGCCAGGAACATTTCTGCAATCCCCAGAAATTCTTCCGACTGCTTTTGGTGTAAACGCTCTGTTTCTTCCGGTAAAGGGCACAAAAGTTCCCGTTCTATCTGGTCATAGCGGTCTTCACAGTCTGTCACAATTTCCCGAAGTTCCCGGTATGCAAACAGATCAAAACTCATTTCCTGTATGTTTTCTTCCCCAAGCTCAGGCAGAATATGCGAAATATAATCAGAAAATACACTGTTGGGAGAAAGAATCAAAATATTGGAAGATTTCATGTTTTTCCGGTCATGATACAAAAGATAGGCAATCCGGTGAAGGGCTATAGAAGTTTTACCGCTGCCTGCTGCTCCCTGAATCACCAGGATTTTATCCTTTGTGTTACGGATAATGGCATTTTGCTCTTTCTGTATGGTGCGTACAATATTTTTCAGCTGGATATCTCCATTTCCGCCCAGCTCTGCTTTTAAAATTTCGTCATCAATCTTCATATCGCTTTCAAATTCATACAGCATTTTCCCCTGGCGGATCTTATACTGCCATTTGGAATGAATTTCACCCGTAAGCGTACCTGCCGGCGCCTCATAGCTTGCCTCCCCTTTGTCAAAATCATAAAAAAGACTGCTCACCGGCGCACGCCAATCGTAAATATAGGGAACCTGCCCTGTTTTTTGAGAAAAATTTCCAATACCGATATAAAAGGACTCTGCCTCCTCTTCCCCGTCATAACAGAAATCCACCCTTCCGAAAAAAGGAGCATCTAACATTTTTTCCAGACGGTGCCGCAGCATGCGCTGTTCCTGATTGGCGTTCACCTGTCCCAAAAGCGCCTGCTGGTTATCAAAATTTTCATAGCCATACTGGTCCATCTCCGTATAGTTTTCCCAGTAATATTCATGCATACCCTGAATCTCCTGCTCTCCCTGAGAAATGGACTGACTGACCTCCCGGATTCTTTCTTTTAATTTTTCTGTGACAAAGCTCAGATAGCGTTTTCCCTCACTCATAATGTTCTCCTGTATTTTCTTTCTCTATATTCTGAATTTTAATGCCTGCTTCCCTTTTTCTCCCCGGAAATACAAAAGCAAACCGATTACGCAGCAAATACTTCCAAATGCCATAGCAAGCGGCAGAGAAAAATCAGCGATTCTTCCGAAAAGCAAATCCACACCTGCTGCTGTTCCGTCCATAAATACGGCATACACACTCAGCATGGTTGCCCGATATCCCGGCAAAGCCATACGATTCTGAAGTTCTGTCTGCAGGGGACTTAAAAGGCTGAAACTTATCTGAATCAACAGCACTGCCAGAACAGAAATCCACAGACTTTTTGTTCCTGCCAGTACCAGACAGCAGATACCCGGAATCAAAAAGCCGCAAATCAGCATGGACTTTTCCCCTATTTTCCCGGTAATCCAGGAAGAAAGCCCTCCGGCCATTTCACCTGCTGTTAAAAGAAGAAACAACAGGGCAATCTGCCGACCGGATGCACCACAGGCCTGAAACTGCGGCTGGTTTAATACCACAGTGGTCATCTGATGCACCTCTGAAACAAGTGCCATACCCAAAAGAAAATATAAATTCTCCTTCTCTCGGAACACTTTGGGCAAAAGACTCAAAAAATCTCTCACACCGCTTTTTTGTTTTCTTTCCTCTTCCCGTTCTTTTACTTCCGTAATCCCCAGGGACAAAAGGGCTGCCGCTCCATAGCACAAAGCTGTCAGAAAACCTGCTCTCCTGTAATTGTCCCCTATACATAGAGAATACATTCCCGATGCCAGAAAAAGCCCGACCACAGATAAAGTACTGTTAATGCCAAAAATCTTCTGGGTATCCCTCCCTTTTGCGGAAAGGTATAAAAGGCTGGTTTCTACACCTGAAAGTCCTGCCAGCACAGCGGCAAGCAAAATTCGCTCAAACAGGAAAGCTCCGAAGCTGTCTGCTCTCCAAAATACCAGCTTGGACAGAAAAAACAGGACGGAACAAAGAACAAAGGTTTTCTTATAGCCAATTTTATCTGCCACAATTCCCCAGGGGATTTCCAACAAAATTGTCAGTATCATGGAAATGCTTTCTATCAGGGTAATCTGAAAAAGAGAAATTCCCGCTGCCTGACGGTATAGGGTAGAAACGGAGCCATAAAAAACCATACCCTGCAGCAGAGTTATGACATACATCAAAAAAATATTCCGATTTAATCTATTCTTTAAAAACATAAAAAATCCTCCATAGAAGACTGCAACAGAAAGCACCGGCACTTCCTTCTTACCTGCAGGAAACGCCTGTGATTCTGCAAAACAGTCTTCATCTTTAAATCATACAAAATTTCAAACTCTTGTACGGTGTCATTCTGCAAAATGTGCATGACACCACCCACCGGTACAGCAAAATACGTTTTTGCCATACCGGAAAGGGTAGAAAATCACCCCTATGCTTCCTATGGTGATTTCCTGTTCTTTAAAATTTTGTGTGATTTAAATCGGAAGATTTTTTGTGTTCATATAAATTTACTCCTTAATCCTTTTTACAAAGCTTATAAAAAGGTTTTATAATCCTCATAGTTCTTTGCCAGAAGCGCTGGAGTATCCAGACCATAAGGACATTTTTTCTTACATTTATTGCAATGCATGCAGCCGTCTATTTTCTGCATCTTTGCCTGCCACTCAGGGGACAGCCATGCCTCCTGGGGCGCTCTTCTTAACATCAGGCTCATACGGGCGCAGTTGTTAATTTCAATGCCTGCAGGACAGGGCATACAATAGCCGCAGCCCCTGCAGAAATCTCCGGAAAGCTCTTTTCTATCCCCGTCTATCTCTGCCTGCAGTTCTTTTGCCAGCACAGGCGGACAGACCTCATAGGAAAGGAATTCGTCCAGTTCTTTTTCCTTTTGAATGCCCCAGATAGGCGCCACATGGGCGTACTGAGGCTGTGCCATAAAAGCAAAGGCTGCGGCAGAATTGTGAATCAGTCCGCCAGAAAGACCTTTCATGGCAATAAAGCCCATGTCTGCCTCTTTGCAGAGCTCTACCACACGAATATCTGCCTCTGCGGCAAGATAGGAAAAGGGAAACTGCATGGTTTCATATAACCCGGAAGCAATGGCTTCCTCTGCCACAGCCAGACGGTGATTGGTAATACCGATATGGCGAATCTTCCCCTGCTCCTTTGCCTTTAAGGCTGCATCGTAAAGCCCGGTTTCATCTCCCGGCTTTGGACAAAAGGCAGGATTGTGAAACTGATAAATATCAATGTAATCTGTCTGAAGCTTCAAAAGGCTTTCGTCTAAATCCTTCCAGAACTCCTCTGCCGTCTGCGCTGCGGTTTTCGTGCTGATAATCAGCTTGTCCCTTGTATAGGAAAAGGCGGCGCCCAGCTTTTCCTCACTGTCCGAATAAGCTCTGGCAGTATCAAAATAATTGATTCCGTGATAAAACGCCTTCTGAAGAAGATATACGGCTTCCTTTTTACTGATTCTCTGAATAGGAAGAGCGCCAAAGCCGTTTTTGCTCACTTCCAGTTCTGTCTTTCCAAGTCTTACTTTCTGCATCTTGTTTCTCCTATATGTAACAGCAAGGGCTTATTCATAGTCCAGGCAGGCACGCTCCATAACATAGGGGCGGACATAAGTATCCGCAACCTTTACATGCTCCGGGTGCACCCCGTAAGCTGCCACGTCCTCTGCTTTTTCCAGGGTCGTCACCAGCGCTATATCATGGGTGCTGGAAGAAAGAGGCTGTTCTACAAATTCTACGGTCAAAAGTCCCGGAACCTTTCCCACCAGTCCCTTTAAATGCTCTGCCATAGCCTGCTTTAACTGAGGCTTTTCTTCTTCTTTGATTTCCGGTTTAAACTTCCACATAACAATATGATGTACCATATTCTTTCTCTCCCTTTTATCAAGATTTTCACTGTTCTTTTATTTTAATATAAGAGATTTCTCGTTGTCAATGTAATTCTTAAGAATCCAAAAGCGTCCTTTTTGCCGTCATTTTATCCAGAGAACCGTGAAATATTTTATCAAATACAAGACCGTAAACCGCTCCTGCCACATTGTTGAAAATTCGGAAAAATACAGCTCCCGGAACACCTAAAAAGCTGACTGCAATGGCCATGGCGCCAAGGGAATTAAACACAGCCTGCCAGCCGTAGGTTGCGGAAAGTCCCACGCCAATACCGCCAATAACCCCAATATACGGATAAAAGCTTTCCGGCAGCATGGGGTATACAATCAAAAATACCAGTCCGCCTAACAGATTCCCCGGAATTCTTCCTTTTACACGTTTCTTCATATCCTTACGAAACGGCAGCAGCACGGACATCACTGCAATGCCCACCCACATGCTTCTGGGAAGTCCTAAAAGACCTGCCAGAAAAATGGCGGTAGACACGCCGAAGGTAATGGATAACTGCCAGCGGGTACGCATGGAAGCCAAATCAAACTCCCGGAACAAATCTCTAAATCCACGTTTGTAGGTCTGCTTTTTGTGGTTCCGGTAAAATACAATCCCGGTGACAAAAGCTCCAAAAGCAAGACCTGCCAGACGCAGGGCATAAGCCTTCCCGGTTACATCATATCCATATAAAAGCAGATATCCCAGCACCAGAGTGGAATGGTTTGCCATAATTACATTATGACAACCTAATACCATAAGAATAAAAATACATGCCAGATTGACAAGCAATTCTGTAAACACATTTCCCATATTTGCCAGTCTGGGACCAAATGCCAGAATCGCAAATACCACCATAAGGGCGCTTAACCCGTGAGGTGTGGAAATCCCAAAATCGGCAAAACGAAATACCATAACACACAGCAGGATTACAACCCCGGTAACGCTGTTTTCATCTCCGAAAACCGTGCTGTATCCAATAACAAAGGCCATGCAGAACACCATGGTAATAAAAATTTTGAACAAATAAATAGCAATGTGACGGGCTTTTTCTTTTGGATTCCGGCAGCTTTTAATAAGCGCCTTCGACCCCTCCTGATTTAACTGTAATTCCTGATAAATTGTCATGTTTTGCAACACTGCTCCTTTCTGTGGTCTTTCAGTTATCGGGGAGGCATTATACCATTTGAAAAAACATTTGTCAATTCTCCATAATCTTTATGCTCTCAATCACCGGCTGGTTTTCAGGAAGCACAGTTCCATTCTGGTCGATGGCAGGCACGGTTTCACAAATCTTATCTACCACGTCCATACCCTCTGTCACATAGCCAAAGGCTGCATACTGTCCGTCCAGATAGGTACTGTCCTCATGTACAATAAAAAACTGAGAACTGGCGCTGTCATAATCCTGAGAACGCGCCATAGAAATCGCTCCTCTGGTGTGAGAAAGCGGATTGTCCACCCCGTTTTCTGCAAATTCACCCTTGATGGTTTCGTCAGAACCACCGGTTCCGTTGCCCTCGGGGTCACCGCCCTGCATCATAAATCCATTCATAATTCTGTGGAAAGTCAGACCATCATAAAAGCCCTCTTTTGTCAGCTTTAAAAAATTCTCTACCGTAAGCGGCGCAGCCTCTGCATCTAGGGAAATCTTAATGGTTCCGTAATCCTTTATCGTAATTTCTACCTTTGTCCCTTCTGTGTCCTCTTTTTCTGTATCCTTATCCTGGATAGGTTCTCTCTGTTCTTCTTTTTTGTTCTCTGTCGTGTCTTCTTTTGTACCGCAGCCTGCAAAAAGGGCTGCGGCCAGAAATACTGCAAGTAAAAGTTTCACTGTTTTTTTCATGTTTTATTCTCCTGTCTGTCTTTCCTTTTCCGTGTTATCTTCTCCTCGAATAGCCCAGCGCATTTTTGTTGAGCGGGCGCGGCTGTTCCGATTGCATTCCTCTTTTGAAGGACGAATCACCTCTTTTGCAATGTCTTCATACACGCCTTCGCGATAAAAATTCCGGAAGGATTTTTTTACCATACGGTCTTCCCCTGAATGGAAGGTGAGAATTGCCACTCTTCCATGGGGCTTTAAAATCTGAGGCAGCTTCTCTAAAAAGGCTTCCAGTACCTCAAATTCACTGTTTACATCTATTCGTAATGCCTGAAACGTTCTGGCACAGGATTTTTTCACTGCTTCCTTTTTTTCTGCCTCTGGAAGCCGGACAAGGGCTTTTTCAATGACTGACTTCAGCTTTGTGGTTGTATCAATGGCATTTCCCTTTCTCCTTTCCGAGAGAATTGCCATAGAAATTTCTCTGGCATAAGGCTCATCGGAATTTTCTATGAGCATGCCCTCCAGTTCCGGCTGGGAAATTTCCTGTAAACGTTCTGCCGCAGAAATCCCTTTTTCCGGATTCAGACGCAAGTCCAGAGGACCATCGTACTTATAGGTAAACCCTCTTTCCGGATTGTCAATCTGCATGGAAGACACACCTAAATCCGCCAGTACGAAATCAAATTTTCCGGTTTCCTCTGCCAACAGGTCAATATCTGCAAAATTCATTTGCCTGATGGTGAGTATATCCTCTCCATAGCCCTGTTTTTCCAGACGTTCCTTCGTCTTTTTCATCTCAATGGGGTCTACGTCCAGCGCATAGAGATGTCCTTCCTGTTTCAGGCACTCCAGCATTTTGGCGCTGTGTCCCCCATATCCCAGGGTTGCGTCCAGTCCCTGCTGTCCGGGCTGTATCTGCAAAAAGTCCAAAATTTCCTGTACGCAGATAGAAATATGCATACCCGCCGGGGTACTTCCCTTGCGGATTACCTTTTCTATGGTATCCGCGTACTTTTCCGGCTGCAGTTCTTTGTATTTTTCTTTAAAGGTACGGGGGTGCGTTCCCTTGTAGCGCACTCTGCGCTGATGTTTTGGCTTCTGATTTTCCATAGTCTTCTCCATTTCCTGATTTCTTTCCCTTATTTTCTACTCCTCTGTTGCTACTCCCTGCTTCAGAGCTGAGAAGAAAAACAGCAGGGCCAGAAGCAATAAAATATGAGAAATACCAGCAAAGCCTGAAAGCATTCCATTCATACCACGGCTTAACTCTATTCCCTTTACCTGTACAATTCCTCTCGTCAGCATGGTGACTGCCAAAAGCGGAAGTCCCACATTGTATATTACAAAAAATCTGCCAAAGGCCTTATTCCCTGTCAGCTTCAAATTTTTATAAAGCATTGCTGCCAGTAAAAAGAACAGCATACCAAGCGCCATCAGATGCACATGCATGTCTGCCAGCACGGTATTTCCCTCAAAACCTGAAAACTTTGTAAACTCCCGGTAGAACACCCCTGCTGCCATAGCAGCTAAAAAATAAAGAAATGAACATTTTATAAATTTTTTCATAAGTATTTTCCTTTCGTCCTGTATGTTATCTCTGCAGATTCGTATCCGAGGATTTCATAACACGCAAAATATCTTCCTCGGTCACAATATTAAAATCATACTGTATCATCAGTTTCATCACGCTGGCAGTAATGGCAAAATCAATGGTTTTCTGTGGGTCAAAATCCCGTAAAAGCCCATGCAGCAGCCCTCCTGCAAAAGCATCTCCCGCGCCCACTGCCTCCAGACTATGTACTGTATGAATAGGGCTTTCGTAAAATTCTCCATCCTTTAAATAAATGCCCAGCCAGTCACCGTCCTCTACGGTATGCATATTTCGCAGCACACTGGCAACGGATTTGCAGTTTGGATACTGCCTTAAAATTTCCTCCATACCCTGCTTATAGGTATCTATCTGACAAATTCCGGTACTCATATTCCCGTCAAAGGCATGAATCCCCAGGGTTGCCTCAAAGTCCTCGTCATTGGCAATGCACAGATCCACATACCGCATACATTCTTTCATCACTGCCTGCGCTTTTTGACTGCTCCACATTTTTGCCCGGTAGTTCAAATCACAGACTACAAAAATCCCATGATTTCTGCAGTATTCCAAGGCTTCCAAAACAGCCTTCTGAATCTCGGGACTGACTGCTGGTGTAACCCCGGAGAAATAAAAAATATCCCCGGCTTCCAGGTATTTCTCCCAGTGAAATTCTGTTGCCGTCGCCATGGAAAAAGCGCTGTATTCCCGGTCATAAACCACATTTGTAGGGCGAATATTGCTGCCTTTTTCAAAATAATAGATGCCCAGACGAGAGCCTCCTTTTAAAATATAAGAAGTGTCCACACCATAGTGGCGCACCTCGTTTAATGCGGCTCTGCCTACCGGGTTATCCGGAACCCTGGTAACAAATGCCACCGGGTCTTCCAGCATGGCGAGGGATACCGCTACATTTGCCTCTGCGCCTCCGTAACTTGCTTCAAAATCCCGCGCCTGCAAAATCCGCAGATGCTCCGGAGTTTTCAGGCGCAGCATAATTTCTCCAAAAGTAACTACCTTCATGTTTTTCTTCCTCCATTCAAAAGATGACGTTCTTATATATTCTAACACAGCTACTGAAAAATATGAAAGGAAGATTGTCTAATATCAGCTATGAAAATGAAATCCTTACCATTTCCATACCGTTTTTTCTTCTATAAAATTACTATATTTCCTTTCTCCTCTTCCCCGAAAAATCTTTCAATTCGATACAATACACATACACTTTTTCCAACATCTGAGGCAAAAATTCTAGCTCTGCCTTTGGTACCATATGATTCATCAAAAGCTTTAAACCGTAGATTTGTTCTGCTTCTTCCGTCACCAGACGTATCACACCATTTCCCATAATACTGGAATAAGCAAAGGAATAATCACAGGTATAAACTCCCCGAAGAACCCCCTGTGCACAGTCCATTTCCACGGCCACATTGGGATTTTGGGCAAAGGCTTCTGCTTTTCTTCCCTCTTTTGCACTGTGTATATACAATTTCAAATGTATCTCTTCTTGAGAATCTTTATAAAATTCATATCCAAAATTCACAGGGACAATAAAAAGCCCCTCCTCATCAACAGCACCAATCCGGACTACCTGACAGGCTTCCAGAATTTCCTTTAAATCCTCATACTCGGTTACTGCTCTTTTCTGCAAACGCATTGCCCTCATATGGATAAACCTCCTTTCTTTTTCCAAGCGCTGTTATTTATGGTACGGCGCCCCTTCTATAATCCGATATCCTCTGTATATCTGCTCTAAAAGGATTACTCTCATAAGCTGGTGGGGAAAAGTCATTTTAGAAAAACTCAGGGCATAGTCCGACCGCTTCCGCACCTCTTCCCCAAGTCCGATAGAACCGCCGATAATAAAGGTCAGATGGCTTTTCCCCTGTACTCCCAGCTTTTCTATTTTTTCTGCAAATTCTACAGAATCCAACATTTTCCCTCCGATTTCCAGGGTCAGAACATAGGAGTCCTCTTTGACATACCGTAAAATCCGTTCTCCCTCTTTTTGCCGAATCTGGCGTTCCACATTTTCACTGGCAGCGTCCGGGGTCTTCTCATCAGCTACCTCCAGAATTTCCAGCTTACAGTATTTGCTTAAACGCTTGCTGTACTCTGCGATAGCGTCTTTTAAATATTTTTCCTTCAGCTTCCCCACAGTAATAATCGTAATTTTCATATCCGGTATCCTCTCACATTTTTATATAGGCAAAGCCCTGATTCTGCTTTTCTATCAGCTCTGCAATTCCGGATTCCACCATTCGTATGCCCAAAATAATTTCTTCTTCTGAAATGTGCAGGGATTCTGCCGCCTTTTTACACGCTGCAAACTTTACGCCCTCTTTTTGTAATTGACAGAGAAGTTCTTGATTGGAAGAAGACGCCTGAAAACCGGAAACAGCTTCTCCCTCTGCCAGAATCTCCAGTTCCACCGGATTTTTTTCTCCTCTTTCATACTGCAGAAATCCTGCAGCAGACTGCAGAGCCTTTTCTATGCCTCTCTCACTGTCTGCATGAAACAGAACGTTTATCTTTTTCCCCGTATCCGAGGGACTTTCTTCCTGCAAAATTTCATATTCCACCTCGTCCAGGGACAGGGGAATCCCGGAAGCGCTTTTTACATTTACCCCTCCGTACCAGGTGCTTTCTACCGTAAAAATATCCCCTTCTTTGTAATCCATGGACCAGTCGTTCATTTTATTGACAATTCTGATTTTATCGTTTACCTTTGCCTTCATATTTTATCTTCCTTTGCTCTCTTATTCTTTTATCTGCGTTTTAGTGTATCTAAGCGTTCCTTATCTTCCTTTGGCACCCGACAGGATTCCCGGATTTTCTGAATTGCCTTATTGTGCGTAAAATCCTCCAGGCAATTCTCCCAAAAAAGACGTTCTGTCTTTTCGGGAAACTTGATATAGCAAATAGAAACAGCCCATGCCACTGCCATTTTTACATAATAGCCTTTATGCGAAATCTGAGGCAAAAGCTCCAGAATTCTGTCAAGAAAGTTTTCGTTAATAAAAAAATCCAGCATACAGACCACGGCAAAACGCACTTCATACTCTTCCTGTGAAAAGATATAATCTTGAAGAAATGCAAACCATTTCTCCTGCTGCTTTTTCATAAATTTATATAGGTAGCACAACAGCAGTCGCAAATCGCCCAGTTGTTGATAAAAGGAACAAACTTCCTCAATTCTTCCTGTTGCTCCATCTCATTCAATCCGGCGTATCCTATCATCATACCACGTATCATCAGTTCTTCATAAACCGACAAATCTGCCTGTTTTACATAGCCATTGTAGTCCGTTTTTGCCGCTTTTTTCGCAATCTCCCGCATATCCGGCACACGAACTCCCAGCATGGAAGAAAGCCCCGGAACCAGAGATTGATGAAATTCCCTGTATTTTTTATCTACACGGCTTTGCAGCTCTTCTCTTATCCAAAGGATAAGTTCTGTTGCTCTGTCTGTTTTGTCTTCCATATTTTCCCCTATGAACCTTCCTGTAAAGCCAAAAGGGGACACCGCTTTAAGTTTCCCTATGAACTTAAGGCGATGCCCTCTCTATGTAACTTATCTGTTTCTCTGCTTATTTTGCTTTATTTTTAATAAATTCATCAATTCCCTTTGCAGCAGCTTTTCCGGCACCCATAGCCAGAATAACGGTTGCTGCGCCTGTTACAGCGTCACCGCCTGCATATACGCCTTCCTTGGAAGTCTGTCCGCTTTCCTCGTCTGCAATGATACATTTTCTTCTGTTTACGTCCAAACCAATGGTAGTAGAAGAAATCAACGGGTTTGGAGAAGTTCCCAGAGACATGATAACCGTATCTGCTTCCATTTCAAACTCAGAACCTTCTACTACAACCGGACGTCTTCTGCCGGAAGCATCTGGCTCGCCTAATTCCATGCGTACACATTTGATGCCTTTTACCCAGCCATTTTCATCTGCAAGGATTTCCACAGGATTTGTGAGAAGGTCAAAGATAATGCCCTCTTCTTTTGCGTGATGTACTTCTTCCTTTCTTGCAGGAAGCTCTTCCTCACTTCTTCTGTATACTACATGCACTTCTGCACCCAGGCGAAGAGCTGTTCTTGCAGCATCCATAGCTACGTTACCGCCACCAACTACAACTACTTTTTTGCCTGTTACAATCGGAGTGTCGTAATCTTCGCGGAAAGCTTTCATCAGGTTGCTTCTTGTCAGGTATTCGTTTGCAGAGAATACACCGTTTGATACTTCTCCGGGAATACCCATGAACATTGGAAGACCTGCACCAGAACCGATAAATACGGCTTCAAAACCTTCATTTTCCATCAATTCATCTACGGTTGTGGATTTACCGATAATTACGTTTGTTTCAATCTTAACGCCAAGAGATTTTACGTTTTCCACTTCTTCCCTTAACAACCTTGTCTTTTGGAAGACGGAATTCCGGAATTCCGTATACCAGTACGCCGCCCGGCTGATGAAGCGCTTCAAAAATGGTCACATCGTAGCCCATTTTTGCCAGATCTCCAGCACAGGTAAGTCCGGAAGGACCGGAACCGATTACCGCTACCTTGTGTCCGTTTTTCTCAGCCGGAGCTTCCGGTTTGATACCGTTTTCTTTCGCCCAGTCTGCTACAAAACGTTCCAGTTTACCAATGGAAACAGCTTCGCCCTTGATACCACGGATACAAACGCCTTCACACTGGGATTCCTGTGGACAGACACGTCCGCAGACAGCCGGCAGTGCACTGGACTGACCGATAATTTTATATGCTTCTGCAAAATTTCCTTCTTTTACTTCGTGAATGAAGGCCGGAATGTTAATGGATACCGGACACCCCTTCACGCATTTTGCATTTTTGCAGTTTAAGCAGCGAGCTGCTTCTTTCATAGCTTCTTCTTTGTTATATCCCAGACAAACCTCTTCAAAGTTTGTTGCTCTTACCTTTGGATCCTGCTCTCTTACAGGAACTTTTTCTAATACACTGCCCATTATTCGTCACCTCCACAGTTTCCACAGCCTCCGTGATGAGTATCTCCTTCACGTTCTTTTAACAAGGCTCTTCCTTCTTCTGTCTTGTACATCTGCTGTCTTTTCATAGCCAGATCCCAGTCAATTAAGTGACCATCAAATTCTGGTCCGTCTACACATGCGAATTTTACTTCTCCACCTACGATAACACGGCATGCACCGCACATTCCGGTACCGTCTACCATAATCGGATTCATGGATACAATCGTCGGAATTTCGTACTTCTTTGTGGTCAGGCAGCAAAATTCATCATAATCATAGGTCCGATAGCAACACAGCGTGTATATTTCTTCCCTTCTGCTACCAGGTCGTCGATAACCTTTGTAACCATACCGCTGCGTCCGTAAGAACCATCGTCTGTGGTAATATATAAATTGCCTGCTACAGCTTCCATTTCTTTTTCCAGAATAATCAAATCTTTTGTCTTTTGCACCCACGATAACATCAGCTTCAATCCCATGTTCATGAAGCCATTTTACCTGAGGATAAACAGGCGCAGTTCCAACACCGCCTGCTACAAACAGGATTTTTTCTTTCTTTAACTCTTCTATATCTTCATGGACAAATTCAGATGGACAGCCTAAAGGACCTACAAAATCCTCGAAAGCATCTCCGGCCTGTAATTTGGTGAATTTTTCTGTTGAGGCGCCAATCGGCTGGAATACAATGGTAACTGTGCCTGCCTCTCTGTCATAATCACAGATGGTCAGGGGAATTCTCTCTCCCGCGTCATCTAATTTTACAATGATAAACTGACCCGGCTCGCAGTGTTTTGCGACCATTGGTGCTTCGACTTCCATGAGATATACAATCTCATTAAGCTTTTCTGCTTTTAGAATCTTATACATAATGTCCTCCTCATATTTCATTCAAAATACCGGCTTCGTGACTTTGCATATCCTCTCAAGTGCATCTTTTGTCGATATATTGTTATGATTACTATCCTTCAGTATAAGACAATCGGACTGAAAATTCAATCCGATTTCTTAATACCATGCCGAATTTGTGCAGATTGCCGTATTCTTTGTGTATTTTTAAGATATTATCCATAAAATACATAGATAGCGCTGCTAATCTGACTTACCTTGCCCCTGGAATCTACGGCAATCGCCGAAAAAGTATGCTCTCCTTCCGGCATGGTTATAGGACCTATATATTTTTCACTCTCTATGGTAGGCTCTGCATCAAAGGCATAATAAATATCACAGTCGTCCTCTGCTGTCACAATAATTTCCGCTGCATATTCATATTTGTCTGAGGGCGGTGCAATCTGAGGCTTCTGGGGTGCCTGAAAGGTCAACTGATAAGCCTCTTCCCCGATTTCACTCGGAATCCCCTTTTCATTGCAGGCAAAATACTTCAGCTTATAGGTTCCCTCTTCGTCTAAAAGAATGGCATCTTCATATTCCTGGCTGGTGCTGTCAGGAGTGCTACCGTCCAGTGTATAGTACACCCTTGTTCCCAGAGGTATGTCAAAGCGCAGTTCCAGCTCTTCACTATAGCTGCCGCCTGCCTTTGAAACGGAAGGAAGCTCGCAGACATAGGTTTGATATTTCGCCTTCATACTGTCTGAAGCACCGTTCATCAATTCTCTGATTTTTTCATACTCTTCGTTTTTTTCATACAGGCGGAGCAATTCTCCGTAAGCATTAGTACTGTCCGGGTGGCTCTCTGTAACGGAGAGAAGAATAGAAAGCGCTGCCTCCTCATTTCCCTCCTTCAGATAAATTTTTGCCTCCAGAATATTTGCCTCAGCGCTTTCCGGATTTAAAGCCAGGGCTCTCTCCACATATTTCAGTGCTTCACTGTAGACTTTATTGCTGAACTTTGTTTCTGCCTGCGCCATCTGAAAATCAAAGGAGTGAAGCTGAGTCTGATACACAAAAAACAGCCCGGCTCCTACTGCGATCACGGCTGTCGCCGTAGTCCCTGCCAGAATCATTCTCTTTTTTTTCTTTTTTTTACGTTCCTGTTCTGCTTTCTTCTGAAGACGCTCCCGCTCTTTTTGCGCTTCCATTTCCTTTTTCTTCTTTTCCTGCTCCTGCAGCTCCTTCTGGCGTATCAGGGTTTCCAGTGTATTGTATTCCGGAACCCATTGAATTTCCTTTCCGCATTTCGGACAAAACAGATTTCCTTCTTCATACTCTGCTCCACAGTTTCTACACTTCATGTATTCCTATCCTCATTTTCTATAAATATTCCTCAATAAACCGGTCAAATTCTTCCATGGACATCAGAACCTTTCTTGGCTTTGTTCCTTCCTCTTCGCCTACAACCCCAGCCTCACACAACTGATCCATAATTCTGGCTGCACGATTAAAGCCAATTTTAAACATTCTTTGCAACATACCAATGGACGCCTTTTCCTTCTCAATAATAAATTTTCCAGCGTCCTTAAAATATGCGTCCCGTTCATTAGCGCTGTCGCTTCCTGCTGCAGATGCAGTCGCTTCCTTCACTGCCTCGATTTTCTCTTGAATTTCCTGACTATAGGCGGCACATGGATTCTTGCTGGCAAGAAATTCAACCACTGCACCAACTTCCTGGTCGCTGACAAAAGCCCCCTGTACTCTGGCAGGCTTTTGATACCCTTGGGGATAAAAAAGCATATCTCCCTTTCCCAGAAGCTTCTCTGCTCCGTTCATATCCAGAATCGTTCTGGAATCTACACCAGAGGACACGGAAAAGGCAATTCTGGATGGCATATTTGCTTTAATAAGCCCTGTAATAACATTGACCGAAGGCCTCTGAGTCGCAATAATCAAATGAATACCTGCAGCTCTTGCAAGCTGTGCCAGACGGCAGATAGAATCCTCCACCTCTCCAGGAGCGACCATCATTAAATCTGCAAGTTCGTCTACAATAATCACAATCTGAGGCAGCTTTGCAGGCTTTTTATCCTCTTCTATATCTGTAAGGGCATCAATTTTTGCATTATACCCTTTGATATCCCGCACATTATACTGAGCAAATTTATTATAACGCTCTGTCATTTCCGCCACTGCCCAGTTCAACGCCCCTGCTGCCTTTTTCGGGTCTGTGACAACCGGAATAAACAAATGGGGAATACCGTTGTATACACTGAGCTCTACTACTTTTGGATCAATCATAATCAGCTTGACCTCTTCCGGGGAAGCCTTATAAAGAATACTCATGATCAGGGTGTTAATACATACTGACTTACCGGAGCCTGTAGCGCCCGCAATCAAAAGGTGAGGCATTTTCCCAATATCTGCAATCACCGGCTTCCCGGCAATATCCTTTCCTGCTGCAAAGGCAAGTCTGGACTCGCTGTTTTTAAAGGCTTCTGACTGAATCAACTCACGTAGCATTACAGTGCTGTTGTTGGCATTTGGCACCTCAATTCCTACGGCTGCTTTTCCCGGAATCGGTGCTTCAATACGAATATCTGTGGCAGCCAGATTCAGCTTGATGTCATCAGTCAGACTGACAATTTTGCTCACCTTTACTCCCTGCTCCGGCTGCAGCTCATATCTGGTAACTGTAGGGCCGCAGCTCACATTGGTTACCGTCACGTTTACACCAAAGTTATGCAGCGTTTCCTGCAGCTTTCTTGCTGTTTCCCGAAGATGGGCATCAGAATCTCCGCTGCTCTTTGTTCCCTTTTTCAAAAGGGAAACAGGAGGAAAAACGTACTCTTTTTTCTCCTGCACTTCTTTTGCCGCAATCTCGCTTTTCACTGCGTCCACACCTTGTTGGATTTCTTCTTTTGAGGAACGAGGATTTCTGCTGTGGCTGCTCTCCTGTTGAACTTTTTTACTCTTTTTTTCATTCTGAGTTTCCGCAGATACCGCTGCTTCTGATTCCTTTTCTGTTTCTTCCCCCAGAGCCTCTATTTCATCTATATCCTGCACCAGATGTTCCCCTCTGTGAATAGGGAATGCCTTTTCCGGTACAAAAGGATCCTCTATAGACTCTTCCTGTGCAGCCTCCTCCTTTGGAGGCTCTGCAGTAAAGAAGGAAGCCACTCTTCTTCCCTGTTTTCTATCAGCCTTCTGCTCTTCTATCTGTGCTTTCTCATTCCCGTCCTCCTGCTTTAAGCTTCGCTCCCGGCGGCGGGAATGACGCTCCTCCATAAGCGCTGCCTCCTCGGCCTCTTCTCTTCGGACTCTGGCTACCTCCAGTCTGTGCGCCCGGCTCTTTGCTGCTGAATGGTAAATCCACCTGCTGCATTTGCGAAGCATATCAAACATAGACTTCTGAGTAATTAGCACCAGGGAAATCATAATAGCTGTAATAGAAATGGCATATGCCCCCACAGTACCAAAAGCCCTGATACAGAGTCTACACAAAAGACCGCCTAACAGGCCGCCCCCTGTCTTGTATTCTGCTGAAACCTGATAATAGGTAAAAACAGTTTCCTCATACATAGCTCCCTCGGTTAAAAGCTGCATAAACATACACATGGCAATAAACAGCAACAAAAAGCCAGCCATTTTCCGATAAGCTCGGGGGTTTCTGCTGTTTGAAATCACAAATGCCACTCCAAGAAACAAAAAAACAGGAAGAGGATAGCAGACCAATCCCACCAAACCGAAAAAGAAGCTGCTGATAGCATTTCCCACTGCACCGCCTATGCCAAAATTACTTACCAGCAGCACAATGGACACAGCCAGCACAATCCACAGAGTAATTTCCGCTTCCACAGAACTGCCCGTATGTTCTGCCGCTGCCTTTTTTGCTTTTGTCTGCACATTCTTTTTTCTGCCTGTAGAAGATCTTCTGCTCCCTGTATTTCCCTTTTTCGCTGCCGCCATATTTTTATTCTCCCCTTATTTATAATACAAAATTACAGATTGCTGCTACAGTGCCAATCAAAAAGCAATACACAGCAAAGAAAATAAACTTTCTGCGTTTTAACATTCTGAGCATAATCTGAATACTGAAATAGCCCACAAACCCAGCCACTGCTGCACCTACTATGTAAACACCAAAGGTTTCCAAAGAAAGCTTTAAGCCCGAAACCTGGATAAGCTCCCAGACAGCCGCCCCTAAAATAGAGGGAACTGCTGCCAGAAACGCATACTTCATTGCAAATTTTTTATTAAAGCCGCACATCAGACAGACTGCAAGGGTAATTCCCAGACGGGAAATTCCCGGAAAAACTGCAATCCCCTGAAAAACCCCGATAAGAAGCGCCGTTTTGTAGCTGACATCTTTTGGAATCTTCTTCCCTGCAGGAAAAAAATCAATAATCAGCAAAAATACGCCTGTAATAAACAATCCTATAGCAGGCGCCAGAAGATTACTCTCTGCCTGCAAAACCAGATTGCTTAGAAATACCCCTTCCAGGGCAGTGGGAATTGTGGACACCAAAAGCAGAAGCAAAAGTCTTCTGTAGTTATTGGAAACCAGTTTTCTGTAACGAATGGCCTCCTGTTCATGCCGGTTTTTAAAATAGACACGGATATTCTCCCAAAAGTCATATACCAGCTTACAGCCTTCCAGCAGTAATTTTTTTAAATCCCGGCGAAAGGCAGCAAATACTGCCACAAGGGTTCCCACATGCAAAAGTACAGAAAATAACAGTCCTGTTTCTTTGATTTGCAGCAGATTCTTCAGTATCGCCAGATGACCTGAGCTGCTCACAGGAAGAAACTCTGTCAGTCCCTGTACCAGCCCAAGCAGCAATGCATCTATTATTGACATGATTTTAACCTCTTTATTCGTCTTTCGTAAGTTATCTTTTTATCAAATGTTTATTTTATCATAAATTTTGCCTGTTTTCAATCATTTCATAAAGCTTCTCAAGAGCTTCTTTAATCCCTCCGGTTTCATCAATCAGTCCTTCCTGCACTGCCTCTTCTCCTTCCAGCATGGTTCCCACATCTTTTACAAGCTGAGAGGTATCCAGCATCAATTCTTCAATTCGCTCCTGCTTCATACGGGAATGAGAAGCAATAAATCCGGTAATACGGTCCTGGATTTTCTCCATATTCCGATAGCTCTGCATAACCCCGATAAACATACCATTGCTGCGTACCGGGTGAATAACCATAGTTGCACTTGGTACAATAAAGGAATAGTCCGCAGAAACCGCCATGGGTACTCCAATAGAATGGCCTTCCCCCAGAACCAGGGATACCGTAGGTTTGCTCAAGGAAGCTATCATCTCCGCAATGGCAAGTCCAGCCTCCACATCGCCGCCCACGGTGTTTAAGAGAATCAAAAGCCCGTCTGTTTCTTTGCTGTCCTCAATCATGGCAAGTTTTGGCAGAACATGCTCATATTTCGTAGTTTTGCTGCTGTTTGGAAGGCACTCATGCCCTTCCACTTCTCCGATAATTGATAAAAGCTGAATGTGATACTGCTTCTGATTTTCCTCCAGCATCACCTCACCCAGCTCCTCAATCTCCTCGTTTTGCCTTTCCCTGGCTTCCAACTTTTCTTTTTTCTCCTCAGACATAAAAATACCTCCAGTTTTCTTTTCTGGAGGTATTATGTGTATCCTGTTTTATTTTATTCTTCCCAATTGTGCCATACATCAGTCACATCATCATCATCGTCCAGTAAATCCAGTGTCTTTTGCAGATTTTTAATATCCTGTTCGTCAGACAAGGTCACATAATTCTGAGGAATCATGGCAATCTGGGCTTCCATCATAGGAATTCCTTCTTTTTCAAGAGCTTCTCTTACTGCACTGAATTCGTCCGGGTCAGTCAAAACTTCAAAGCTGTCTTCCTCTTCTGCAAAATCCTCTGCACCTGCATCCAAAGCAATCATCATCAAATCGTCTGCTTCCATTTCGCATTCTTCCTTGTCAATGATAATCTGTCCTTTTTTATCAAACATAAAGGATACAGAACCCGGTGTTCCAATGTTTCCGCTTCCCTTTGTAAAAGCGCTTCTTACATTCCCGGCTGTACGGTTTTTATTGTCTGTCAGTGTCTGTACAATGATTGCTACACCGCTTGGACCATAGCCCTCGTATGTAAGCACCTCAAAGTTATCTGCATTGGCATCTCCGGCAGCCTTTTTGATTCCTCTTTCAATGGTATCGTTTGGCATGTTATTTGCTTTTGCCTTTGCAATGACATCTCTTAATTTGCTGTTGTTCGCAGGATCCGGGCCGCCTTCTTTTACAGCAACCACGATTTCTCTTCCGATAACCGTAAAGATTTTACCCTTTTTTGCATCATTTTTTTCTTTCTTATGTTTTATGTTTGCGAATTTTGAATGTCCTGACATTTCTCTTCTCCTTTTTCTCTTTCAGGCAGCTTTTCCACCCGAACTTTTTGTATTGTATTATTTTCTACCCCGAGGATAGTAAATAAATATCCGTTTGTTCTGATTTCCTTGTCCTCTGCCATATTGGGAACATGCCCCAGCAGAGAAGTCAGATATCCGTTTAAGGTATCAAATTCTTCTTCGTCAAAATCAGACTCCAGCACCTCGTCCACCTGCTCCAAAGGTGTACGTCCCTCCATAATCAGGGAATCGTCTGTCTGCACTTGAATAAAATGCTCTTCCTCATCATACTCGTCCAAAATATTTCCCACAATTTCCTCCAGAATATCCTCCATAGTGACAATTCCGGAAGTCTGTCCGTATTCATCCACAACCACAACCATATGCATTTTTCTCGCCTGCATACGTTTGAACAAATCATTAATATTTCTGGTTTCGGGAATATAAACAGCTTCCCGCACCAGATTGGGAATACTGCTGATGGGCTGATTTTCATAATGTCCCAGAGTCACCTGCTTCATAGCGTCCTTTAAATGCAAAATTCCCACAATGTTGTCAATGTCTTCCCTGTAAACCGGGTAGCGGGAATTGCTGTTTTCCAACATATACAAAAGCGCGTCCTTTAACAGCATGGTTTCCTCAATGGCATTGATGTTTTTCCGGTGGGTCATAATGTCCTGAGCCTCAGTTTCCGAAAATTCCATGATATTCTGAATCATTTCTGCTTCGCTTTCCTCAATAACCCCCTGTTCATGGGCATCATCAACCATGGAAATAATCTCCTCCTCTGTTACATCGTCCTCCTGCTTATGAGGATCCACGCCAAAGATTCTCACCACCAGATTCGACAGTTTCATAATCAGAAAGGTCACAGGGGTAAACAGCGTCACCAGAAATTTTACCATTCCGGCTGTCCGGTACACCCATACGTCCGGCTTACTGTTAAACACCTTTTTGGCAGAAATTACACCAAAAGACAGCAAGATAATCAAAGAGAAGACCACGACCAGAATCAGCGCCGCATCTGCAAAAATCCAATCCGGCACTCCTTCTCCCAGAAATGCTTTCATTCCCTTTAACCCGCGATAAACATAGGGCGTAATGGAACGAATCGCCGTATAACCAGTAAGAATGCTCAAAAGTGTGGCAGTTGTCAGAATCGTGTTGACAATAGGGCTTGGATTCTCCATAATTTTTAAAATCCACTGCGCCTTTTTATCTCCCTCTTCTCTGGTACGCTTCTCCAATTCACTTTCGCTGATTTTCTGTACGGCCGCGCCAAAGCCGTACATTATTCCGTTTACTATAATAAATAAAACAAAAACTGTAAGAGCCCATATAGGGCTGCTCCCGTCGTCCATAGACTTCTTTAATTCCTTCCTTCTTCTTCCGTTTTTTACGGTACTTCTGCTACCGTACCATGAATAAAATACCATTTTCCGTTTAGTTCGTCAAGATTTCCGCACATAAAACCTGTTGTCCGACTATGTAGGAAGTTCCAGGCTGATACAGAGGGCATGATTGACCTTCTGTAAAATTTCCGCATCCAGGTGGCACACCTTATCCTTTAACCGTCTTTTATCAATAGTCCGAAGCTGTTCCAGTAAAATAACAGAATCCTTGACAATTGCATAAGAGGCTGCATCAATTTCAATATGTGTGGGCAATTTTGCCTTGTTCATTCTCGACGTAATGGCTGCACAGATAACCGTAGGGCTGTGCTTGTTTCCAATATCATTTTGTATAATCAGAACCGGTCTGATTCCCCCCTGCTCACTGCCTACCACAGGCCGCAGGTCTGCATAATAAATATCTCCTCGTTTGATAATCACACACTTCACACTCCGATTTGTTTTCTCATATCTGCTTATCATTCTTCCCAGTTTCTGTGTGTGTATTCATGTATTATCCAAACTTATTCCCGTACTTGTCCGTGTTTGTAATAAACCCTTGGAACCCGCTTGCTGATACAGCAGGCAAACTCATAGTTAAATCTGCCGGAAAGCTCTCCCAGCTCCTCCATGGTAATACAGTCCTCCCCGTCTTTTCCGAGAAGTGTCACCTCGTCAAGCTCTCTCGCTTCGGGAATTCCTGTCACATCTACCATAAACTGATCCATACAGACCCTGCCTAAAATCGCAGCTCTTTTTCCATGAATAAGTACGCTTCCTTTGTTGGAAAGCCCTCTGGCATACCCATCTGCATATCCCACGGGAATGGTGGCAACTCTAGTTGATCTGGTAGTGGTAAAGGTACCGCCATAGCTGATTTCTACACCTGGCTCCACGGTTTTTATATAGGCAATGTGGCTTTTCAGCTCCATCACTGCTTTTAAGGGAACCGGTTCTTTTTCCATCTCCTCAGAGGGATACATGCCGTAAAGAATTACCCCTGCCCGCACAGCGTCCATGTTGGCCTCAGGCATACGGATAATCCCTGCGCTGTTGGAGCAATGCTTAATGGGAAAAGTCACCCCTGCCGCCTCGAGTCCTTTGAGAAACGCAGTAAACCGTTCAAACTGGCGACTTGCAGGATCCAGCTCTGTTTCGTCTGCTCTTGCAAAATGGGTGAAGATTCCCTCTGCCTCAAGTCCCGGCAAACGACAAATCTCCAGAATCTCGGGAATGTCTGTTTCCGGATTCCGATACCCGATTCTGGTCATTCCCGTATCAATTTTTATATGTATTTTCAGAGTCTTTCCTGCCCTTTTTGCTGCCTCAGACAGCTTTTTTGCCATAGAAATTTTAAAAACTGTAGGGCGAAAATCCTCCCGCACAATCCTGTCATAATCCTCTTCATAGGTATATCCCAAAATCAAGATAGGCTTCTGAATCCCTGCGTTTCTAAGTTCCATGCCCTCTTCCACAGTGGCAACCGCAATCCCCCAGATGTAGGGATAGGCTTCAATTTCTTTTGCCAGAGGCACTGCACCATGTCCGTAGCCATCTGCCTTTAAGACCGCGATGATCTGCGTGTCTTTTTTCAGGTTTTTCCTCATGCTGTTCAGATTATATGCAATGGCGTCCAAATCAATATTCGCCTGGATTCTTTTTTGTGTCCTCATGCTTTTCCTTCTTTCTTGTTAAAGTTCCTTTAGAATTTCTCCTGCCGCATCAATCAGATCTCCTGCCAGCATGGCTGCTCTCCCTTTTTTGGAGGCTGCCAGATCCCCGGCCCTTGCGTGAAGATAAACGCCTGTGCAGGCTGCCTGAAAAGGCAAAAGTCCCTGAGCCAAAAGACCCAGAATCAGTCCGGTAAGTACATCGCCGCTTCCTGCTGTCGCCATACCGTCGTTTCCGCAAAGATTGATGCAGGTTTTGCCCTCTTTGCTGCTTATCAGGGTTCTGGCATCCTTGCATACCAGTATGACCCCCAGCTCTTCTGCTGTTTTTTCTGTTATCTCTATGGGATTTTCCTTCCACCGGGCTATGGAAATACCGGTAAGCGCTGCAAATTCTCCCAGATGCGGGGTAAGGATTACCGGCCCCTTGCAGGCTCTTAGCAGTGCTTCCTTCCCCTTTAAAAGCCGCAGCCCGTCTGCATCAATGACAAGGGGCTTTTTTACAAGCTTTAAAAGCAGTTCCAGCAGCCTTTCGGACAGATGCGAGATTCCAATCCCCGGCCCAATGCCTATGACATCTGCCCAGTCCAAATTTTCTCTCACCAGTTCCTCAAGGGCGGTTTCCTCGTCGTAGACAGCCAGCATGGCTTCTGGAAAGCAGGCAAACATTTCCCGGTTTTCTTTCGGTGTGGCAATCTTCAGCATACCTGCACCACTTCGCAAAACAGCCTGTCCGCTCAAATATGCCGCTCCGAAGATTTCCCTGCTTCCTGCTACCAGAAAAACCTTTCCAAAGCTGCCCTTATTCCCGTCCGGCTTTCTTACAAGCGTCTTCAGTTCTTCCCTGGTACAGGCAAAAAGTCCGCTTCCAAAGGAGGGGGGCATTAAAATCCCCACATCTGCACTTATAAGCTTTCCTGCATAAGCTGCACCGGGATACAGACAAAGCCCTGCCTTTTTGTACCCAAAGGTAACGGTAAGATCTGCCCTTACGGCACAACCCAAAACTGCCCCTGTCCCAGCATGGATACCGGAAGGAATATCCACTGCTACAATTTTCCCCTGAAAATGTTCCAGACTTTCTATGGTTTCTCTGTAAGTTCCTTTTATCTCTCTGGAAAGTCCCACGCCAAACAGGGCGTCTACGATAGTAGTATATTCATGGACACAGAAAGTCTTGACAAAGGAAATCCCATAATTTCTGCCAATTTCTATCTGTTTTTCCATTTCTTTTGTAAAATGTTCCGGCTTTCCCAAAATACAGACATCTGTCTGATATCCCCCCAGGGTCAGAAGCCTGGCTATGACCACGCCGTCTGCTCCATTATTTCCGCTGCCACATAAAACCAGCACTTTAGAAAGTGGCAGCCCTTCTTTTTGCATGCTCCAAAAGACCTGCAGACCAGCCCGTTCCATCAGCACCAGGGACGGCATTTGCATCTGCTCTATGGTATAAACGTCCAACGCCTTCATCTGCTCTCCGGTTACAATCTGTTCCATTTTTTCACCGCCTTTTCCGGGAAAGCGAAAAGGGAGCTGCCGCAACAGCCCCTTCCCGCATGTTTATTTCTTCTCATGTTCGTTTTCATAGCAATTCAAATTATAGGACAAACGCATCAGGCTCTCGGAAAGATGTACATTTTCCACAATCACATCCTTCGGCACGTCCAAATCCAGATGCGCAAAATTCCAAATAGCACGAATGCCGTTCTTTACCAACAGATCTGCTGTTTCTGCCGCATTATTTTTCGGCAGGGTCAAGGTGGCAATTTCCACGTCCTGCTCCTTTAAAAACTGAGGAAGCTCGTCCATCATACGAATCTCGTTTCCTCTGATAGAAATCCCCTTCAGCACTGGATTCACATCAAAAATTCCTACAATCTTGAAGCCTCTTTTTTCAAACTTCACATAATTGGCAAGTGCCTGTCCCAGATTACCTGCACCTACAATAATCATGTGATGTGTTTTATCAAGTCCTAAAATTTTCCCGATTTCCTCATACAGATACGGAACATTATAACCATATCCCTGCTGCCCGAAGCCGCCAAAATTATTCAAATCCTGACGAATCTGAGATGCAGTTACCCGCATCTTTTCACTTAGCTCATTGGAGGATATTCGCTCTACGCCTTCTTCTATAAGTTCACCTAAATATCTGTAATATCGGGGTAGCCTTTTGATCACTGCCTTTGAAATGCACTTTTCCTCCATGACGACCCTCCTGTATTTAAAATACACATTTCTACGTTTCATTATAATGGATTGTTAAATTAAAGTCAATTAATTTTCTTTTTCTGTGTTGTCAAATAAGAATTTTCCGCTATAATAAATAGGACAGCTTTTCAGGCTGTACGGAGTTTTAAAGGAGATTAGAACCATGATACTTGCATGTCAAAATATAGAAAAGTCCTTTGACGGCGTCACCCTGCTTTCTGACGCCAGCTTTCACATTGAAGAAAGAGAAAAGGCAGCTTTGGTAGGCATTAACGGTGCAGGAAAATCTACACTTTTTAAAATCATTGCAGGCGAACTTGCGGCAGATGGCGGTCAGGTAATTTTAGCGAAAGGAAAAACCATGGGCTATCTGGCGCAGCATCAGGAAATGGACGGGGATTTATCCATCTACGATTCTCTTTTGAAGGTTAAGCAGCACATTCTTGATATGGAAGTGCGTATGCGCCAGTTAGAAAAAGAGATGAAGCATGCCACAGAAGTAGAACTGAATAAAATTATGGAAACCTATTCCAGACTGACCCACGAATTTGAGCTGGAAAATGGCTATGCCTATAAAAGTGAGCTGACCGGGGTATTAAAAGGTCTTGGTTTTGCAGAAGGAGATTTCGACAAAATGCTTTCCACCCTTTCCGGAGGACAGAAAACCCGCGTGGCGCTGGGACGTCTGCTTCTGTCAAAGCCGGACATCATTCTTTTGGACGAGCCTACCAACCACCTGGATATGGATTCCATTGCCTGGCTGGAAACCTATCTTTTAAACTATCCGGGAGCTGTATTTATTGTATCCCATGACCGGTATTTTCTGGATAAGGTTGCCACAAAAATCGTGGAAATTGACAACACAAAAGTAACCTCCTTTACAGGAAACTATAGCGCCTATAGCGAAAAGAAAGCTATGCTCCGCCGGGCTGCCTACCAGGCATATATAAACCAGCAACAGGAAATCAAACATCAGGAAGAAGTCATTGCAAAACTAAAATCCTTTAACAGGGAAAAATCCATACGCAGGGCAGAAAGCCGGGAAAAAATGCTGGAAAAAATAGAGGTGCTGGAAAAGCCCGCAGAAGTGGACGATTCCATGCGTATCACTTTAAAGCCACGAATCATAAGCGGCAACGATGTGCTGGAGGTAGAACATCTCAGCAAATCCTTCCCTTCTCTTCCTTTGTTTGAAGATTTGAACTTTCAGATAAAGCGTGGAGAACGGGTTGCCATTATCGGAAACAACGGTACCGGAAAAACTACGATCTTAAAAATTTTAAATCAGGTAATTCCGGCTGACAGTGGCAGCTTCCGACTGGGAAGCAAGGTACATATCGGTTATTATGACCAGGAACACCATGTGTTACACATGGAAAAAACGATTTTTGAAGAAATCTCCGATGCTTATCCCAAACTTACCAATACGGAAATCCGCAACCTGCTGGCAGCCTTTCTCTTTACCGGAGATGATGTGTTTAAACCTATTTCTGCATTGAGCGGTGGAGAACGAGGACGTGTTTCCCTGGCAAAACTTATGCTGTCCCAGGCGAATTTCCTGATTCTTGATGAGCCTACCAACCACCTGGATATCACTTCCAAGGAAATCCTGGAGGAGGCCTTAAATAACTACGAGGGAACCGTGCTTTATGTGTCCCATGATCGTTATTTTATCAATAAAACAGCCACCAGAATTCTGGATCTGACCAATCACAAGCTGGTAAACTATATTGGAAATTATGACTATTATCTGGAAAAAAAAGAAGAACTGACGAATGTCTATGCACCAGAGGAAAAGTCAGAAGCTCCGGCAGAAACCGTATCTGCCAATAAACTGGACTGGAAACAGCAAAAAGAAGAACAGGCACGCCTTCGGAAACGGGAAAATGAATTAAAGAAAACGGAAAAAGCTATTGAAAAGCTGGAGCAGCGGGACAGCGAAATTGACGAGGAAATGACAAAACCGGAAATTGCTACCAACGTGGCAGAATGTGTCCGGCTTTCAAAGGAGAAAGCGGAAATTGCTGAAAAACTGGAAACTCTTTACGAAAAATGGGAAGAGCTGGCCGAATAGGTCGCTCTTCCCTTTTGTCAAAAGGTATTGGATTAGTACAGCTTTGCTTCCAGCGCTTTACGGATTTCGCAGATAAAGTCCTGGCTGTTTAAAACAACCGGATTTGGATTTGTGGTAATCAGGGCCAAATCCTTTGTCATTTTGCCGCCCTCAATGACTTCCACAACAGAAGCCTCCAGCTTGTCTGCAAAACTCTGCAGCTCAGGATTTTTATCCAGCTCTCCTCTCTTTCTCAGAGCCCCGCTCCAGGCAAAAATGGTCGCCACAGAGTTTGTAGAGGTTTCCTCGCCCTTTAAGTGCTTATAATAATGGCGCTGCACTGTGCCGTGGGCTGCCTCATATTCAAAATAGCCTTTTGGAGAAACCAGCACAGAGGTCATCATGGCAAGAGAACCAAAAGCAGAAGAAACCATGTCGCTCATCACATCTCCATCATAATTTTTACATGCCCAGATAAAGCCGCCCTCTGCTTTCATTACCCTTGCCACTGCATCATCAATGAGTGTATAGAAATAGGTGATACCTGCTTTTTCAAAAGCTTCTTTATATTCTGCATCAAAAATCTCCTGAAAAATATCTTTAAAAGTGTGGTCATACTGTTTGGAAATCGTATCCTTTGTTGCAAACCACAAATCCTGGCAGGTATCCAGAGCATAGGAAAAACAGCATCTTGCAAAACTCTCAATGGATTCGTCCAGGTTGTGCATGCCCTGCAGCACCCCTGCCCCCTGAAATTCATGAATGGTCTGGCGGGTTTTGGTACCGTCCTTGGCTGTGAAAACCAGTTCTGCCTTTCCGGGTCCCGAAATCCGCATTTCAGTATTTTTATATACATCACCGTAAGCATGTCTTGCCAGAGTGATTGGCTTTTTCCAGTTTTTTACACAGGGTTCAATGCCTTTTACTATAATAGGGGTGCGGAACACCGTGCCGTCTAACATGGAGCGAATGGTTCCATTAGGGCTTTTATACATTTCTTTTAAATGATATTCTTCCATACGGGCAGCATTTGGAGTAATGGTGGCACATTTTACACCTACCCCATATTTTTTCACTGCATTGGCTGCGTCCACGGTCACTGCGTCATTTGTTTCATTGCGGTATTCCAGCCCCAGATCATAATACTCTGTCTTTAACTCCACAAAGGGATACAGCAATTCCTCTTTGATGATTTTCCAGAGGATTCTCGTCATTTCATCTCCGTCCATTTCTACCAGCGGTGTTGTCATTTTAATTTTTTCCATGGCGTATTCTCTCCTTTTCGTCTATTTCATTTCTTCCTTCAAAACTCTTTCCACATCAAAATTTTTCAGATTCTCTATGGTATTCTGAATATGCAGGGAAGCTGCCTGTTCTGCCTTCCTTGCATCTTTTGCCCGAATGGCTTCTAAAATAGTTCTATGCTCACTGTTCGAAGGCCTTGCCCGCATGCGAAACTGCAGGGAAGCCATGCGGACCCTCTGGAGATATTCATGAAAATCAGAAAGCGTGTGGGCCAAAATCCGGCTTCCTGATGCCTCATACAAAAGCTGATGAAACCTGCCGTCCTGCTGACAGACCTGTTCATAATTCCCTTTATCTGCATGAAAATCTGAAAGATAGATAACTTCCTCCATTTCCTCTAGCTGCTCCTTTGTGGCATGCTCTGCTGCCATAGCTGCGCACAAGCCCTCCAGCTTTGCCCGGATCCGGTACATATCCATAACGTCCCGCGGTGAAATCCCTGTAACAAAGGCACCTTTATTTGGAATGAGCTGCACCAATCCCTCAAGTTCCAGTTGGCGGATTGCCTCCCGTACAGGCGTACGGCTGACACCAAGCTCCTTTCCAATGGTACACTCTACCAGCTCATCGCCCTTTTTGTATCTGCCCTTTAAAATATCCTCCCGGATTTTATTGAATACCTTACCTCTTAAAGATCCTCCTGCCATATCTTTTACACCTTATTCGTCCAGGTTCAGATTCAGCCGCTTACAGCTTTCTGCAATCACCTGCAAGAGCTCTTCATCTGTAACCACTGTGACCCTTCCTTCTTCATATTGTCTGTCCACCCAGGCCTTTACCATAACTGTCAGCTCACTGTTTTTGTCTATCTGCTTTTCTTTAGCAAGCCGGAAATGATTGTTTATCCAATGTGCAATCCCCGCAAGACCGGAGGTATTGGAAACAGCTACCTGAGGGGCTTTCTTTAAAAACTTCTCTGTATCAAAGATATTATAAATTTCTTCATTTTTCAAGAGTCCGTCTGCATGAATTCCGGCTCTTGTCACATTAAAGGAGGAGCCTACAAAGGGGGTACGGGGAGGAATCTCATATCCAATTTCTTTTTCATAGTATTCTGCAAGCTCTGTAATAACTGTTGTATCCATACCGTCCAGCGTTCCCTTTAGCTGGGCATATTCAAACACCATGGCTTCCAGAGGTGTATTGCCCGTCCGCTCTCCTATGCCAAACAGGGAACAGTTGACTCCACAGGCGCCATAGAGCCAGGCTGTAGTGGAATTGCTCACTGCCTTATAAAAATCATTGTGTCCGTGAAACTCAATGAGTTCAGAGGGAAAGCCTGCATGCGTCATAATTCCGTAAATAATTCCGGGAATGGATCTGGGGATTACTGCTCCGGGGTAATTGACGCCATATCCCATGGTGTCGCAGCAACGCACCTTAATGGGAATGGAATATTCCTCCATAAGCCTAGTCAGCTCCATGCAGAAGGGAATCACATATCCGTAAATATCGGCTCTTGTAATATCCTCCAGATGACATCTGGGACTGATCCCTATTTCCAGGCAGTCCCTGATTACACTGAGATAGTGATTCATAGCCTCTCGCCTGGTCATTTTCATTTTATAAAAAATATGATAATCCGAGCAGCTTACCAATATGCCACATTCCTTTAATCCCAGTTCTTTCACCAGCTCAAAATCCTTTTTGCTCGCCCGAATCCACCCTGTAATTTCCGGAAAGGAATAGCCTTTTTCCATACATTTATCCACTGCGTCCCGATCCTTTTTGCTGTACAGGAAGAATTCACTCTGTCGGATCTTGCCATTGGGGCCTCCCAAGCGATGCAAATATTCATAGATACGTACAATCTGCTCTGTGGTATAGGGAGCTCTGGACTGCTGTCCGTCCCGGAACGTGGTATCTGTAATCCAGATATCGTCCGGCATGTGATGTGGGACAATCCGGTCATTGAAAGCAATTTTGGGAACTTCAGAATAGGGAAACAGATTATGAAACACATTTGGGGTTTCCACGTCCACCAGAGGATACATATGTTCCTCAAGTTCTAGCAAATTGGTGTTATAATTCATTCTGACAGCTCTGTTTATCATGATACACACTCCTCATTCATTAGCTTAGCGTTATACTCTAATAAAGTATTTGTATCATTGTATACAATCACACAAGAAATGTCAACCCTATTTTCTAACTTTCTCTTAGAAAATCATCCAAAGAAAACAGTCCCCACCCCTGCAGGTTATGAGGATATCCCAAATCCCTTGCCCTGCTTTTCAGTCGCTTTTTAATCTCCAGATTGGTATATTCCGGGTGTTTTTCCAACAGTAGGGCAATTCCTCCGGACACTGCTGGCGTGGACATGGAGGTACCACTTTTTACCGTATAGGGAAAAGCCATGTTTTTATTTGCACAGGAAGAAATCTCATTTCCCGGTGCTACAATATCCGGCTTGCTGATACAATCTCTTGTGGGACCTCTCCCGGAAAGCCCCAGATGATTTACCAGCATATCCGAGGAACCCACAGTAATGATTTTGCGGCTGCACCCCGGTGCAGTAATGCTGCCTCTTCCGGGTCCCTGGTTGCCTGCGGCTGCCACTACCACAATCCCGGCGTCCCAGGCCTTCTCCACAGCCTCTAAAAGCCTCTCATGGCCATCCCTGTGAGTAGTACCTACAGAAATGTTAACAATGCGGATACTATAAGTTTCCTTATGCTCCAAAATCCAGTCTATAGCCCTTATGACATTTTCCTGCACTCCGTTTCCGTTTTTGTCCAAAACCTTTATAGGAAGCAAGCTACACTCCGGAGCCACGCCGCAGATGCTTCCTTTTGAAGCCCTGCCGCTGCCGCCCAAAATCCCCAGCACATGGGTTCCGTGTCCATTGTCATCATAGGGAAGACTGCGCCCCTTTACAAAATCCCGAAATGCCAGGATACGATTCTCGAAATCCGGGTGGGGAAAAGCTCCGGTATCCAGCACTGCTGCCGTTATACCTTTTCCCGTAAGCCCTGCTCTGTTCATTTTCTTCACCTGCCTGTTTGCCTTTTCCTGCTCTTATTAAGATATTCCGGGAAAAGAAACCGGTCACATCTACTCATTGATTTCCTCAATAATCCCTTCTTCCAAAATGCTTCTTCCCGCCCATTCCATAGCAAGAATACAGATTGCTACATTGAGTACCAACAGTCCGATGACCGGAGCCGGTGACACCCACGCAACCGGGTTCAGATAAAGATAAACACGAATCAAAAAATAGTAGAGAATCTTCTGTATCGGAAAATACAGGGCAAAGAGCACCAGATTGGTGTATATTCCGTACCGAACTCCCTCTCTGAACAACATTCGGCGAAAGCCAGTATCCGTGATTCCCATGGCGCGCAAAATTCCAAACTCATGCTTTCTCGCTGCCACCAGATACTGCATACTGTTGATAATATGAAGCACACTGATTCCCAGCATCACAATGGCAACTCCATAGAAAAAGAGCATCTTTTGTTCTACAAAAGCATTTTCTGCCTGAATCATACGGGTGTAATCCTTTACCATACATTTCGGCACGCTTTTGGTAAGCTTTCTTATTTCATCGGAAACCACTGCTCCGTCCACCCCCTCCTTCAGCGTAATTCCTAAATTACGATATCCGGTTATGCCAAAATATTTTTCCATCTGCTCTCTTGTCATAATAATATCTACCGTATCTGTTCCATCATCTCCAATAAAAGCTTCTGTTTTAGCAAGAGGTCTGGACACAAGGGCTGCCACCCCAAACTCCTGCTCTGTATAAAAAGTGTCCTCCTCCTGAAATTTCAGAACTTCTGCAGGTACCTCTGTACTTCTTGGTGTTTTCAATGTAATAGACTCCCCGGCTTTCACTGCAATGCCCTCATAAGTTCCCTGTCCACCCATAATGGTTTTAAAAATTACGGTATCTTCTTTCCGCATGGTGTCCGGGTCAATACTTCCTTCCAAAAGATAGTCTGAAAGTTCCAAAAGCATTTCATCATCATATCCATATACATTAACCTTCAGCTTATAATCCCCATCGCCTTCAATGGTTGCCCTACCGTTATATTTTTCCATTAACACAGGGTCTGGTTCCAAATCATCGGAAGGGTCTGTTTCTGCAAAATAAGAGGTCCACACCAGTTTTCCGTCATAAAGGGGGATTTCCCCCAACATATAATTCATGGTGTTTACAGACCTTACCCCCGGAAGCTTACGGATTTCTTCTGCCATATATGTAGGAATGGTATCATGCAAAGAATCTGAATCCTCAAAGACCTGAATATCTGAGCCAAGTCCATCGTCAGCCTTAAACGTCAGCTCGTTGTGTATTTTTGTGTTTTCTGTCACATAAGTAGCTCCCAGAAAAATAATGCCCCCAATGGAAAGGGAAAACAGAATCCCCACAAAGGCGCTTATCTTTCCAAACATAAACTTCTTTGTTAAAATACCTGTAAGATTTTTTCTGTGAAGAGAATAAATTTTTCGATTTTTTTGTTTTTTCCCGGATTCCTTCCGAATCATCTGCCCCCAGGTGTATCGCCGCATTTTTCTCACCAGGAAGAGGCTTAAGAATACCAACACTGCCACAAAGAAAAGCAGACAGCACAAAAGCAGCTTTTTATCTACATAAAATCTGCCGATATCGCCAATACTTGACACAGAAATTTGGGATAAATCCTGTTCTACTCCTGTATGCCGGATTCCTTTTTCCTGCACACCTACGAAAATCCGTCCGATTTTCCCATACAACAGAGCTGCAATACCATTGCCAAGCAGGCAGCCTAAGGGAAATCCTGCAACAAATATCAGAAGAAGTTCTCCGAACAATATTCCAAAAGTATGTTTCTCCTCCATTCCAAGAGTCTGCATAACACTGTACTGGGACATACGTTTTCTGACAGATACCTGAAAAAGACTGTATATGATAAAAACGCCAAATATGCCAAGAGCTGCCAAAATCACTGCATTTGTCAGCTGTCCGCTCTCATTATAATAAGCATAAAGATAGGGAATACCGGTTCCCTGCTCCATAACGCTCACCCTGAAAACCTCCGAGAAGGCTGCCGGGGCTGTGCCGCCCACATAACCGTCCAGATGATTGTTACGCCTCATATTTTCTTTTTCTGAATGAAATTCCTGACAAAAAGCAGATAACTCTTTATAAATCGGGCGGTCTTCCAAAAACTTGAGATAGACAAAAACCCCGTTCTGTCCATAATCCACGCTTTTATGAACAAAGACCTGCATATAATCCTCTGTTCCTTCCACAGACTCGCTCAAAATGCCGCTTAGAATAAAGCTTTCCCCATCTAATTCTACTTTGCTTCCTATTTTCTCCGGAATCCCCAGATTTCGCAGTACATAGGTGTCCATGGCAACCTCATTTGCTTCCTTGGGATAATTTCCCTCTAAAAGCTTTCGATTCATCATATGAAGATAAGAGTCCTCTCCATGAACCATCATAACCTTATAGGGTTCTTCCAGGACTTTCCGAATGGTAAGGATACCGACCTCTTCTATTTCATATCCGTTCCCTTTCTTTTTTTCCAGAATCGTCTTTGCCTGCTGCTCATCGCTTTGAAAGTAATAATGCCAGTCCCCATAGTCCTGTCTGGCCTTTTCGATATTCTGCTGCCTGCCACTATAGAGGAGGGAACCGATTCCCCCAAGAAGGGCTGCGGAAAGAAGCACTCCGAGAAACAGGGAAAACGTCTGTTTTTTATAATAGCGAAGATAAGCAAGAGATAATTTCAGCATACGTTTCATCACTGCTCACCGCCTTTTTTCACGTCTGCACCGCTGTCCCGGAGAATTTTGCCATCTTCAATGTGAATGATTCGGTCGCAGGTCTGCGCAATGGATTCATTGTGAGTAACCATAAGAATTGTCTGGTTGTACTTTCTGCTGCTGCTTTTTAAAAGTCCCATAACCTCAACCGTGGTTCCTGTATCTAAGTTTCCGGTAGGCTCATCTGCCAGAATAATGGCTGGTTTATTTGCCAGAGCCCTTGCAAGGGCTACTCTCTGCTGCTGACCGCCGGAAAGTTCATTTGGATACTTCTTACGCTTTTCCCAAAGTCCCAGTTCTGTGAGCAAATCCCTGATATATACATGGTCAATATGTTTTCCCCTGTCAAAGGTCACTGGAAGCGCCACGTTATCATAGACGTTTAATACAGGCATCAGGCTATAGTTCTGAAATACAAAGCCAATGTTTCTCCTCCGAAAAATAGTCAGACTTTTTCGGTCAAGTCCTGCCAAATCGTGATTGCGGATACAGATTCTGCCGCTTGTGGGCGTATCCAAGCCACCCAAAAGATTCAAAAGGGTACTCTTACCGCTCCCAGAGGTGCCCACAATTGCTGTAAATTCTCCCTGTTCTATGGTAAAGCTGATATCCTTCAGAGCCTTAACCGCATGCTCTCCTGTTCCATAAGTTTTCTTAACACTTTCTGCAATTAAAACGTTCATGTCATTCACTCCCTCTAATCTGATTTTTCTTTTATACGGTTATCATATCAGAGGCTTCTTGCAGACTTCTTACAGAATCTATTTTAATTCTTACAGTTTTGTAAGAACACAGAAAAGCGACTGCCCTTACCATATTCAGATTCTACATTCAGATAGCCCTTTTCCTTTTCCAGAATCAGCCTGCAAAGATACAGTCCGATTCCCGAGCCTTCCAGATGCTCCACGTCCCTGCTTCGGTAAAACCGTTTAAAAATTTCTGTCTGTTCTTCTTTTCGTACTCCCCTTCCTCTATCTGTAAAGCGAATCTGAGTATACATTTCAAAGGATATACACTCTATGGTAATACAGCTTTCAGGTTCCGAATACTTTACTGCATTCTCCAAAAGATTTACAAACACTTCTGCTGTCCATTTCCGGTTATGATAAAGCTTTTTATCCTCAAAAGGCTTTGTCACAATGGAAATTTCTTTTTTCTCTGCCTTCTCATAAATCATATTGATTGCATCTAAAATGGTTTCCCGTATTGATACTTCCTCTGCTTCAAAAGAAATCACGTCTTGTTCCAGCTTCACCATCTTAAAAAGGGACTGCAAAATCCAGTCCAGCTTTTCAGACTGGATACGCATTTTCTTTAAAAATTTCAGTCTGTCTGCCGGACTTACCTCCCCCTGCTCCAGAATTTCCTCGTACATGATAAGATTGGCAAGAGGCGTTTTCAACTGATGGGACATATTGGAGATAAGACCTTTCACCTGCTCCTTTTCCTCTTCTGCCTTTGCGATTTCAAATTCCAGCATTTCCTGAATTCGCTTCGCCTTACTTGCCAGCATGGAAACTTTACCCTCCCGAAGGTCCGATAAAGTAACTGGCTGGCGGTTCAAAATTTCATCTTGCATCTTGTCTATGATGCGATACATTTTCCGGCTTCGCAGGCAAAAAAATACAGCTGCCGCAATACCGGTTACACCAAAAAAAATTCCTGCAAATAATAATAGTTCCATGCTCACAGTTCCTTCCAGATATATCCCATGCCATGGACGGTTTTAATCCATGAGGGATTGGATATGTCATCTTCTATTTTTGTGCGAAGTCTGCTGATATTCACAGACACAGTATTGTTGTCCACATACTTCCCGTCACTATCCCAGATTTTCGCCAAAATCTGTTCCTTGGAAAGAATATGATTTTTATTTTCAATCAGATACAGGAGCAGACGGTATTCCAGCTTACTGAGGGAAATTTCTTCCCCCCGCTTGTACACCTTGCAGGTATCCCGGTCTATGGTCAGTGCACCTGTGACAAGCTTTGCGGTTTCTGATTTTTCCTGCAAAATCCGCTTTAGCCTTGCTTTGAGTACACCAAGGGAAAATGGCTTTGACAAATAATCGTTTACCCCCAGCTCCAGGGCTTTTATTTCATCTAATTCTGTGTCACGGGCAGTCAGCATGATAATCGGAATATGGCTGTAGCTGCGTACCTCCTTACAAAGCTCAAATCCGGTCCCGTCTGGCAGATTACAGTCTAAAAGCACCAGGTCATAACAGCCTTTTTCTATTTCTCTTAATCCGTCCTTTTTTGTTTCCGTTTCTGTCACTTCATATCCATCACCGGAAAAAGAGAAGGCAAGCCCTTCTCTCAGATCTGCATTATCTTCTATTATCAGAATTTTGTGTTTTTTCATCTTGGAATTCCCTCTTGACGTTCTTTTTCCATATTTTTACTATGAATAAATTATAACATAAATCATAACGAAATCGAAGCTGTTTTATACCGCAGGGTTGATTTCATATTATTTTAATCTCAGCCGCCGATTCCTATCAAGTTTTCCTCCCACCTCTCATAGATTAAAGAAAAAAGCCCGGGAGAGTTTATGCCTTCCATAAAAGAAATGATTTTATCAGAAGAATACACAGATTTAATTCTGCCTTTGTACAGCGGATTTCTGGAGGATTACAAGGATTATGGCGCACAGATTTTCAATGAATATTACGGGATTATCCACTACCCCCTCGCAGAAGAGTTTTTTCAGAATTATTATGATTACGGTTTTTTTTACAACACGGTTCCAAAGCTGTTTACCCTCTTAAACAGCGCCAGTCTGGACGCTTCCGGCATTACGGCAGTACAGACCCAACCTGTTCTGAATTTAAAGGGAAAAAACGTGCTCATTGGTTTTCTGGATACGGGAATTGACTTTACCCACAAGGCTTTCCGGAAAAGGGACGGATCCAGCAGGATTTACGGTATCTGGGATCAGACTGTGCAAAGCGGTACGCCGCCCTATGATCTGCAGTACGGAAGCAGCTATACAAAGGAGGATCTTGATGCAGCCCTTCAAAGGGAAGACCCTTTTTCTCTTGTGCCAAGCCGCGATGAAAACGGACATGGCACTGCTCTGGCAGGCATTGCTGCCGGAAGTGAAGCGCTGGAAGAGGATTTTACCGGGGCTGCTCCGGAAGCCATGATTGCCGCAGTTAAATTAAAAGAAGCAAAAAACTATTTAAAAGAACTGTTTTACGTCACCGGAGATGCCCCTGCTTACCAGTCCACAGATATTATGATGGGAATCCGCTATCTGCTGCGCCTGGCTGATGAGCTGAAAAAACCTCTGGTTCTCTGCCTTGGGGTAGGCTCCAATCAGGGCGCTCATTCCGGTACCTCGCCTCTGGATTCCATGCTTTCAGCCACAGATAATTACCGAGGTGTCTATGCCGTAACCGCAGCAGGCAATGAAGCCGGCAAAGCACATCATTACTATGGAACTGCATTAAACTCCCAGGACTATGATGCCGTAGAAATTCTGGTAGATCCAAACACCAGAGGCTTTTGCGTAGAACTTTGGGGACAGCCGCCGGAAGTTTATGCTGTGGGGTTTGAATCTCCTCTCGGAGAAGTTGTTCCCAAAATAACACCCCGTATCAGCTACAGTGAAAATATTTCCTTTATTCTGGAGGACACCACAATTTTCGTCACTTCGGAGATTGTGCAAACCGTATCCGGACATCAACTGCTTTTCATGCGCTTTTCTAACCCCACCCCCGGCTCCTGGAAAATCCGGGTCTATACCAGCAGTTTTAACAGCGGAGATTACCACATGTGGCTCCCTATTACCGGCTTTGCCGACCCTGATGTCACCTTCCTGCGCCCCAATCCAGACACCACCCTGACTGTACCTGCAGCCTCTCCCTCCTCCATCACCACTGCCTCCTACAATGCTTACAACAACAGCCTTATGCTGAATTCCAGCAGAGGTTTTACCCGCACCGGGCAGATTAAACCGGATATCACTGCTCCGGGAGTAAACCTTCTGGCGCCTGCTCCGAAAAACCGTTATGTCACTATAACAGGAACCTCTGCTGCTTCTGCCCTCACTGCCGGGGGCTGCGCCCTGCTTATCGAATGGGGTATGCGTCGGACACCGCCCAGGATTTTCAATAATTCCGAATTAAAATCCCTGCTCATACGAGGCGCCCAAAGAAGCAGTGACAAGCTGTACCCTAATCGGGAATGGGGCTACGGCACTTTAAATATATACCAGGTCTTTTCCTCCTTTCTCCCTTCTTAAAAAAATTTCTGTTTTTCTGCACCTTTTTTTGGAAGGCACATAATATGTAAGTGTAAACAAAATATCTGGAGGAACAAACATGAGTGATTTAGCTGCTACAAACTGTGGCTGCGGCTGCGAAGACAACTGCGGAGGTAATATGTCGGGAAGAGGCTTTGGAGATTGCAGTTGTATTATCTGGATTCTTTTACTTTTATGCTGCTGCGGAAACGGATTTGGAAATGACGGCTGCGGTTGTGGAAATGACAACAGCTGCTTTTTGATTCTGATCCTGCTTCTGTGCTGTGGAAACGGACACGGATTCTGCTAACAAAGTAAGAAAACAGGGGTGCTTTCTGGCACCCCCTTATAAAAGAATATGTATGATTATAACATATAAGACGCATCTGCCGACACAGAGGAAGAATGGAACCTTCTTTTGTACATTCAGGCTTTTCCTTCTTCCAAAAGCGAACAGATTGTTTATAATTTCAATGAGCAATTGCTATACGAAATTAAGAAAAGTCGACATTATTGAGAACACTTTCATGTCTTTCGACAATTCTATTATGACAATCTTTTCCTCAAATGTCAAGATAATTTGTCAGAATTTATATTCTATCTTCTCGTATTTCTCGACATTTCCTTCTTCATTCTTCAATTTTTTCCCATAAGCCTGCAGACTCAAAATGCTCCACTGCCTTTCGCGCCTCTTCGGTAATCTTTTTGCCGTATTTCATCATTTCCAGAAGGCGAATGGCATTTCGGGTAGTAACTCTGCCCTCTTTCAGCAGGTAATTAAAAACCACGTCCTCTTTCCTTACTTCCTCCTCAAAATGATAGTTTGTATAGCGATCCTCCAGAATATAAGATAGCTCAATATCATGGGTAGCCGCAAAGGACAGTACATTTTCTCCGCAGATATTCCACAAAATCTCGGAGGAAGCGGCAATACGCTCAATGGTATTGGTTCCCCGAAGCACCTCGTCAATAATACACAGCAAATTTTCTTTCTTTTTCGCCTCGTCCAGAATTCTCTTTAAAGAACGGATTTCCACGATAAAATAGCTTTCTCCGCTTTCCAAATCGTCCCGCAACGCCATAGAAGTCATAACCTTGAAAAAGGGTGCTTTATAGGAAGCTGCAGTACAGGTATAAGCAGTCTGTGCTAAAATAGCATTAATTGCAATATTTTTCAGAAATGTGGATTTTCCGGAAGCGTTGGAGCCTGTAACCAAAACCCCACCTCTGGCTGTAATACTGTTGGCAACCGGATTGTTAATCAGAGGGTGATATAACTCCTTTACCTCCATAGAAGCCTGAGTCCCTGCATCAAAATCAGGCAGGCAATAATAAGGCAAAATTTCCCGAAAAGAGGCTATGGAAATCATACTGTCCAGATAACCCAAAAGGGAAATCAGCCCTTCTGCCTCTACCATATGCTCCTGCATACTTTTCATCATATCGTGAAACTTTATCAGGTCAATATGGGTTGTCATACGGATATAATCCTTCAAAAGGTCGTCCAGTCCGCTGCTTCCCAGACTACTTCTGTCTGTAACCCAGAATGCACCTTTTTGAAACCCGGACAGTGCTTTCCTGTACTGTCTTCCCTGTTCTTCATAGGTCTTCAGTTCCGAAATCCCTGCCTTTTCCAGCAGCTTTTCTGCCCTGAGAAGCTGCAGCACACAGCGAAAGCTGGTCAGATATGCATCAATTTCCCCCTTTTTCCCCCAATAGGTTGCAATGTTAAACCCACATACAGCAAGAAAAATCAATACACCGGGATTGGGCTTTAAAATAAAACAGACAAGAGAAAGCAAAAAAGCTGCAAAACAGCAAATCTGTCCCTTTTTCCCCTGAATTGTCACCTCAGAGGTGACATGAACAGCTTCAAATACACTTACATTTCCCGGACGCCTGATATTGGAAAGAATGGTCTGCACCAAATGCCGTTCTGTTTCATGGGTTCGGAAAAACTCCATAAGACGCTGCCTTTCTTTCAGCTCCTCTGCCTCAAAAACTGGTCTTCGCAAAAGCTCATAAAGCCGCTCTGCGCCCACTGGAGAAGTACATTGATTCATCAGAATAAAAATACGATTCATGTCCAAATCATTCCAGGTGATATCATCAATGGAAAATTCTTCTTTTTCACGCTGACGAAAGAACTGGGCAATATGCTCCAGTTCTTCGTAAGTATACTCTTTTTGAGGAATTTTACCCCAGGAATTTTTGATTCTGTCTAAAAGAAGCTTTTTATTGCCCCGATTCTGCAAGACAATAAAAATAGCCACAGTGACGAAAAACGCAATGGGAAGAACAATGCCCGGTGTGAAAAATTTCATAAGTTCCCCCTTTTATGCAAAATAATCCTGTAAAAGCTGCAAGGTAGCCTGAATTTCTGTTTCCGTATGTGCATCAGAGAGAAACATGGCTTCAAACTGAGAAGGCGCCATATGCACCCCATGATTCAGCATGTACTGGAAATAATCTGAAAATGCCTTTGTATTCGAAGTCTTTGCAGAGGCATAATCTGTGACCTTTTCTTTGGTAAAGAAAATGCAGCCCAGCGAAGATACAGAATTCACCTGATACGGCACTTCCTTTTCTTTGAAAATCTTACGGATTCCGTCGAAGAGCAGCTCACCCTTCTGATACAGACGCTTGTAAATGTCCTGATCCTCCCAGAGAATTTTAAGCTGAGCCAGGCCGGCTGCCATGGCAATAGGATTGCCGCTTAAAGTTCCTGCCTGATACACAGGGCCTGCCGGAGCCACTATTTCCATAATTTCTCTTCTTCCGCCGTAAGCGCCTACCGGCATACCTGCGCCGATAATCTTTCCATAGGTTACTAAATCCGGAGTGATGCCGAAATAGCCTGCTGCCCCGGAAAAACTCAGACGGAAGCCTGTAATTACCTCATCAAAAATCAGAAGCGCTTTATGTTTGTCGCACAAATCTCGAAGTCCCTGCAAAAAGCCTTCTGCCGGAGGAACCACGCCCATGTTTGCTCCCACAGGCTCTACAATCACGGCTGCCACCTGGTCGTTGCTCTCTTCCATTAAGCACTCCACACTTTTTAAATCATTATATACGGCAATCATGGTATCCTGGGTGCAGCCCTTTGGCACACCTGCACTGTCCGGCACTCCACTTGTCATGACACCGCTTCCTGCACTTACCAGCATAGCGTCTGTGTGACCATGATAACAGCCTGCAAATTTAATGATTTTAGATTTTCCTGTATAGCCTCTTGCCACACGAAGTGCGCTCATCACTGCCTCTGTACCGGAATTTACCATACGAATCATTTCCACATGTGGAATTCTCTCACAGATAAATTCTGCCATCTCTACTTCTTTTTCTGTAGCACAGCCAAAACTCAGACCGTTTTCACTGGCACGGATTACTGCCTCTTTTATCTGCTGATTGTTGTGTCCCAGAATCATAGGTCCCCAGGAATCAATATAATCAATATATTCGTTTCCGTCCACATCAAAAATTTTGCTGCCCACTGCCCCCTGAATAAAACGGGGCGCCTCCTCCACAGATCCATAGGCGCGCACCGGACTGTTCACTCCGCCCGGAATTCTTTTTACTGCTCTTTGAAATAATTCTTCTGATTTTGTCATTATCCGATTCTTCCTTCCTCAATAAATCTGGCAATTTCCTTAGCAAAATAGGTGAGATAAATATCTGTTCCCGCACGGTAAGCGCTGACTGCCATTTCACAGATAATCCGGTCTTCTTCAATATAGCCCAGCTTTGCTCCTGCCTTTACCATGGCGTATTCGCCACTGACAGAATAAGTTGCCACAGGGAGCTGAATCCTGTCTTTGACCTCACGCACCATATCCAGATAAGACATGGCAGGCTTAATCATGATAATATCTGCACCTTCTTCCACGTCTAAAAGCGCCTCCTTGATGCCCTCTCTTCTGTTGTGGAAATCCATCTGATAGCTCTTTCTGTCCCCAAAAGATGGCGCAGAGCCTGCTGCATCACGGAATGGACCGTAAAAGGCAGAGGCATATTTCACAGCATAGGACATAATTGGAATTTCCTTGTGTCCGTTTTGATCCAGAATGCTGCGGATAGCCCTCACTCTTCCGTCCATCATGTCTGACGGCGCTACCATATCCGCACCTGCCTGCACATGGGATAAAGCGGTTTTTGCCAGAAGCTCTAAAGTCTGATCATTTTCCACCTCATGACCGCAGAGTACGCCGCAGTGTCCGTGAGAGGTGTATTCACACATACATACATCTGTAATAAGATACATGTCCTGTCCAAACTCTGCCCTTGCTTTTTCCAGAGTTCTCTGTACAATGCCGTTTCTGGCATATGCCTGGCTTCCCACTTCGTCCTTTACATCAGGAATACCAAAAAACATCACTTTATTCACTCCAGCGTCCAAAAGCTCCCCCAGAGCCTCTGGTAACATATCAATGCTGTAGCGGTACTGTCCCGGCATGGTAGGGATTTCTTCCTTGATACCAGTTCCTTCTTTTACAAAAAGCGGATAAATCAGAGAACTCTTGTCCACCCTTGTTTCTCTGACCATTTTCCGCATGATTTCGCTTCCTCTCAATCTTCTGGGTCTAATATTCATTTCCATAACTTCCACTCCTTTTGCCTTACTTACGGGCTGTTTTTCCCTTTAATTCTATTACCAGTTCCAAAAGGCTGTCAATAGACGCTTCCCTGGCTCTGTAAGTTTCCATGCCAAGGGCATCTGCCTCTGCCTGTGTCTGTCTGCCAATGCAAGCTGCCCGCACCTTTGTAAAGTCAAGCCCTTTTGCCGCCTCTCGAAAGCCTCTTACTGTAGAAGCACTGGTAAAGACTGCACAGTCAATATCCCCTGTTTCAAATCCTTTTTTGCGGTCAATCAAATCTCTTGTTTCATAAAAAGTATCGTAAATAGGAATATCATCCACCTGGATTCCCGGCTTTTGAGATAGCTCTGTAAGAATTTCCTGGTTGCACATTCTGGCTCTGGGCAAAAGGATTTTTTCTGTTCCTTCACAAAGCTCACACAGTCCCCTTCCCAAGGCTTCCCCGTCAAAAATTTCCGGCATATAATCTGCAAAAATTCCTCTTTCCTTTAATGCCTTTGTTGTTCCCTTTCCAATGGCTGCAATTTTCAGCTTTGCCAGAGCACGGATATCTGTATGGCATTCCTGCAGTTTTTCAAAGAACACCCGCACTCCTGTAGGACTGGTAAACACAGTCCACTGATAAGTATCCAATTTTTCCAGAACTTCCAAAAGCTGTGCATTTTCCTCCACTGGCTCTGTGCGAATGGCAGGCAGCTCCAGCACTTCTGCTCCCATAAGGCGCAATTTTTCTGCCATAGAGGAAATCAAATCTCTGGGACGGGTCACTAAAACCTTATATCCGGAAAGAGGCAGCTTTTCATGCCATGCAAATTCCTCTGAAAGAGCACAGACTCTTCCCACCACAATAATCGCGGGGGTTTCAATTCCCTGCCTCTTTACCTCTTCTTCTAAAGTGGAAATGGTTGCCACAATCCGCTTCTGTCCTGCTGTAGTGCCTTTCTGCAAAATCGCGGCAGGCATATCCTTATCCATACCTGCCTGCAGCAAAGACCCACAGATATCCGACAGGGCGCTGACACCCATCAAAAAGACCAGGGTTCCCTTTGTACGAACCAGGGCTTCAAAGTCAATATCATAGGCTGCTCCCTGCTTTTTATGTCCTGTAATAATATGCACAGACGAGGTAAAATCTCTGTGTGTCACCGGAATCCCGTTGTAGGCAGGCACTGCAATGGGAGAAGTCACTCCCGGCACCACTTCATAGGGAATCCCTTCTTTCACCAGCAGTTCCAACTCCTCTCCGCCTCTACCGAAAAGGAAGGGGTCGCCGCCCTTTAGCCGCACCACACGGTATCCTTTTTTAGCCTCCTCTACCAGCACCTGATTAATCTGTTCCTGGGGCATAGTATGATGAGAAGCCCGTTTTCCCACATTGATGCACCGCACCTGTTCCGGTATCCGTGAGAGAATCTCCTGACCTACCAAACTGTCGTAAACAACCACCTCTGCCTGCCTTAAGATTTCCATACCTTTTACGGTGAGCAGTCCTACATCACCCGGGCCTGCGCCTACCAGCCAGACTTTTCCTGTATTCATACTATGCTCTCCCTTCCTGTCTTTTTTCACATCTGCTGCGAAGTTCCTTTGCCAGGGAAATTCCCAGCTCTTCTGCGTCTTTTGCACTGCCTGTCTTATCGCCCTTTTCATAGTTTCCGGTTTTCTCATCATAATAAAGTCCCAAAAGGAAAAGCTCCTCTCCCTTTAGCACTGCATGAGCCGCTACCGGAGAAGAACAGCCGCCGTCCAGAAAACGGACAAAGGCTCTTTCTGCTGTTGCTGCATAAAGACTTTCCCTGCTGGCAAACTCTGTCAGGTAACCTGCGTCCTCTCCTCTGCGTCCTTGTACGGCCAGGATTCCCTGTCCTGCTGCCGGAATCATCTCCTCTGGCTCAAAATAACGGGAAATCCGATTTTTCAGTCCCAGACGCTTTAAGCCGGCTGCCGCCAGAATCAGTCCGCTGTATTCCCCGCTGTCCAACTTTGCAAGCCTTGTCTGTACGTTTCCCCGGACACTTTTGCACTCCATATCTGGATAAAGCTCTTTGAGCTGCAAAATTCTTCTGAGGCTGGAGCAGCCTATGGGCTTTGTCTTATCCAAGGTATCCGTTCCTTTGGGAAGCACCAGCACATCTCTTGGGTCCTCTCTTTTGGAAAATGCCAAAAGAGGTAATTCCTCAGATACTTCCATGGGCATATCTTTTAAGCTATGCACGGAAATATCAGTTCTTTTATCCAGAAGCGCCTTATCCAGCTCCTTTACAAAAAGTCCCTTTCCTCCGATTTTATCCAGGGTTCTGTCTAAAATTTTATCCCCTGTGGTCTTCATGGTACAGATTTCTGCTTCTACCCCATTTCCACTGTTTTCAATGGCCTTTTTCACCATTTCACTCTGCACCACAGCCAGCCTGCTTTCCCGGCTTCCAATGATTATTTTTCGCATATTTCCTCTTCCTTTCGGCTTTGTTCTAAGGCCTTCTGTGTTTTCTGCCGTACCTCTTTTACTTTTTTGTGGTTTTTTCCGCTGCCGTTAAAGCCCAGCACCACCCCGTCGTATTCCAGAATACCCGGAAAATGAAAATCACACTTAAGCTGATTACTGGCTGTATTCACCGGTATACCAAGACATTTACAGGCACTGTAAATATCCTCATTGACCTTCTCATCATCTGTAGCGGCAAGCACAAGATCCGCATCATACAAATCCTCTCTTTCATAGGACTTCTGCCTGTATACCAGCTTTCCCTCTGCCGCAAGAGATGCCATTTCCTCTGTGCAGACAGGAGCAATCACTGCAAGCTCTCCCACAAAGTCCAAAAGCGTCTTCACTCTTCTGGTAGCAATCACACCTGCCCCCAGCACCACTGCCTTTTTTTCGCTTAAATCCACAAACATGGGAAAAAATTTCTTTTCTTCAGTCTTCATACAGCTTTTCCAGCCCTTCCACACAATTCAAAAATTCCTGCTCCTCTAAAAAATCCTTAAGCCCGAACATCATTTTATTGACAACCTTTGCCGCCGCTGTATCAATGGCATTTAACAGATTTTCCCTGTCAGTGTCCTCCATAGGGGTTTTCCTGAGAATCTTTAAAATACGCAGATTCAAATCCTGCACAGCCTCTGCCTTGATATCCTGGATTCTGGGAATCAGATTTCTTCCTCCATACCAGTTGTAGAAGTCTTCCATCTGCTCTTTCAAAATCTCCCCTGCCTTTTCCATACTTTCCTTCAGTTTTGGCGAAGCTGCGGAAATTTTAAAGCTGTCAATGTCATAAAGGGTAATACCATCCAGCTCTCCCACTGTTGGCTCAATATCCCTAGGCACAGCCAGATCAATAAGAATCAGATGTTCGGAAGGCTCTGCTTCCTCTAAAAGTTCTCTTGTCAGGGTATAATTGGGACTCGCTGTTGCACTGACCACCAAATCGCACTGAGGCAGAAATTCTCCTCTGTCCCCATAATTAATCCGCTGGCAGCCTCTTGGAATATTCACCACACCACTTCTGTACTGCCGCACAGTGACCGTCACCTCTGCTCCGGCCTCCTTAAGCGCCAGAGCCGCTACTTTTCCCATTTCTCCATTTCCAATCACCATACAGGTTTTACCAAAAAGAGAAAAGCCTTTTTCCTCCAGACAGTGAATGGCCTGATGAATGACCGAGCTGTTGCCTCTTGAGAAAACCACCTTTGTCTTTACCTTTTTTGCTGCTGTCACTGCCATGCGAAACAGCACCTCCAACACATTGTCTGTGCAGTAGGATTCCCTTGAAAGGCTTAAGGCGTCCTTTACCTGGGTAATAATCTGATCCTCTGCCAGAATCTGGGATTTCAGCCCACTGGTCAAGTAAAACAAATGTTTAACCGCCTCTTCCTCTGTCCTCTCCGTAAAGTATTGCCTGTAAAGCCCCGGTTCCTTCTCCTTTTCCCTACACAAAAATTCATAGAGCGATCCCTGCCACTCCTCCTCTGTGCTTGCCCAGATTTCCATTCGGTTGCAGGTTGATAAGATAATACAGCCTGCAATCCCCGGTTCTGCCTTTAAATGCTCCATTGCGGCTACGGCATTTTTTTTCGTAAAAGAAAACTGCGCCCGGATATCCACGGCTGCCCTGCTGTAGTCAATGCCAATCATGGAAATACTCATATTTTTAATCTCCCATATCTTTTGTTGCTTTTCTAAAAATCTTTTTTCATCTTAGCATAGAATTCTTTTAGACGCAACTTAAGTATTTTGTAATTTTTGTACAATTTTCTTTCCGAAAACATTGACAAAATCTCCCTATATGTTACAATGAAGCAAGAATTGAATGTATCAAGGTGCCTGCCATGCAGGAGAATAGGAAAGTTAAGTGAAAATCTTACACGGTCACGCCGCTGTAATGGAGGAGCTGTAGTTTCAATATGTCACTGAGATTTTTCGGGAAGGCGAAAATACAGCAATGATACCTGAGTCAGAAGACCTGCCTTATACATGCGATTTACACAGGTTACGAACGATGGCCTTGTGTAAGAACAGGTTGGCTCATAGCAGATCAATTCACTTTGCTATCCCCCTCTTGTTCTTCTGATGCCTGTCGGTCTTTGCCGTACAGGTTTTTTTCTATTTATAAAACTTTTATTCATGAAAATCAGAAGGGAGAAGAAAAATGAGTAAAAATCAAAAACGGATTCTTGTACTGGCAAGCGCCTTTGCGCTTACCTTCGGCATTGTCCCAACCGTCAGTGCCATGCACATTATGGAAGGCTACCTTCCGGGCGGATTCTGCATTGCATGGGGTGTTCTTTGTATCCCGTTTCTCATTGCAGGATTCATGTCTATTAAAAAGACGTTAAACGAACACAGAAACCTGGTCACACTGCTTGCCATGTCCGGCGCCTTTGTCTTTGTGATTTCTTCTTTGAAAATTCCTTCCGTAACAGGAAGCTGTTCTCACATGACAGGTACAGGACTTGGGGCCATTTTATTCGGCCCTGCCGCGGTTTCCATTCTGGGACTGATTGTCCTTTTGTTCCAGGCTATTTTGCTGGCACATGGCGGACTTACTACCATTGGTGCAAACACCTTTTCCATGGCAATCGCAGGACCCTTTGTTTCTTACGGTGTATATAAATTACTTCAGAAGACAAATCTGAGCAAAAAAGTCTGTGTCTTCTTTGCTGCATTTTTAGGCGATTTGTTTACCTACTGCGTAACCGCAGCGCAGATGGCGCTGGCACACAACGCAGACACCACCTTTGGCGCTGCTTTTGGCAAATTCTTAATGGTATTTGCTCCTACTCAGATACCTCTGGCACTGATTGAAGGAGTCATTACCGTACTGATTATCATGGGGTCTGGAATCCTATGCAAAACCTGAGCTTCGTGCCATTGGTTATTTAAAGGAGGGAAAGTAAGATGAAGAAAAAAGTCATTCTTGCCATTGTGGTAATCTTCTTAATTGCATTTGTTCCGCTGTTTGTCTTAAAAGACGCGGAATTCGGCGGCTCTGATGACGCCGGAAGCACGGTGGTTGAGGAAGTTGATTCTTCCTACGAGCCCTGGGCAACTCCCATTTTTGAAAAACTGATTGGCGGCGAACTCCCCGGAGAAGTAGAGAGCCTGCTTTTCTGCCTGCAGACCGGTATCGGCGTGGGTGTGATTGCTTTTATTATGGGACGCTTTGTAGAGCGTAAAAAATGGTTAAAAGACGAAAACTAAAGTTCTCTGGCGAAAGGAGTTTCTATGATAGTCATTGACAAGCTGTGTTACAATTCCCGGCTTAGATATGAAAATGCCAGTGAGAAATTTGCCTTTGCAGTGATTACACTTTGTATCTGTGTGATGAGTCGTTCGGCTGCAGTGGCAGGTATCGTGTTAGCTGTGACAGGGATTCTTACCGTTTGGAAAGGGGGAGTCCCTGTTTTGCGTTATTTAAAATTTCTCACTGTACCTCTGGCATTTTTGTTTTTAAGCACCATTGCCATTATGTTCAATTTAAAACGTACCCCCATGGATTTTTTCGCTATTCCCATTGGAAACTGGTATCTGACAGCAAGCTTTCATTCCTTTTTTTATGCGATACAGCTTATTCTCACAGCCCTTGCGGCTGTTTCCTGTCTGTACTTTCTGTCCTTTACCACTCCCATGCCGGATATTCTGGAGGTTTTGAAAAAACTGCGCTGTCCAAAATTACTGATTGAGCTGATGCTTTTAATCTACCGCTTTATTTTCGTACTTCTGGACATTGCCTCTGCGATTTCCACGTCCCAGAACTGCAGGCTTGGAAACAGAAATTATAAAACTTCCCTGAAATCCTTCGGACTTCTTGGCTCTGTGCTGATGATACGGGCTGTTCAGCGCTCCAACCGTCTTTATGACGCCATGGAGGCCAGGTGTTATGACGGCACCATACGGGTACTTTCAGAAAATCAGCCCCCAAAGAAAAAAGTCATTGTTGCCATTGTGCTGTTTGATACTGCTTTATTTATTTTTGCTGTATGGAGGAGATTCTTTTCATGAATTCAGATATTATTTTAAAAGCAGAAGACCTGCATTTTTCTTATGATGATGACCACTCCCATTCCTTAAACGGACTTTCTCTGGAAATTCGCCGTGGACAGAAAGTGGCTTTTATGGGAGCAAACGGCAGCGGAAAATCTACCTTTTTTCTCTGTTGTACAGGAATCCACAGACCTCAGTCCGGAAAGCTGTATTTTAATGGGGAAGAAGTACAATATAATAGGAAGGGACTCTTAAATCTCCGCAGCAAGGTGGGAATTGTTTTTCAGGATCCGGACAACCAGCTTTTTTCTGCCAGTGTGTATCAGGAAATCTCCTTCGGGATTCTGAATCTGGGCGTTTCCGAAGAGCAGGCCAAAAAAAAGGTGGAGGAAGTCATTGATTATTTGGAAATCACCCCCTTCCGTCACAAACCCACCCATGCATTAAGCGGCGGTCAGAAAAAGCAGGTTTCTATTGCCGATATTCTGGTTATGCACCCGGATATTATTATCCTGGACGAGCCTGCCGCTGCCCTGGATCCCAAACATACAGCCATGGTCAATCACATTGTAGACCGCATGACAGAAAACGGCATTACTGTGCTAATGGCAACCCATGACGTGAATTATGCTTATGAGTGGGCAGATGAAATTATGCTGTTTCATGAGGGAAAGGTACTGATGCACGGCAGTCCTGCTGAAGTTTTCGGAAACCGGGCAGCCCTGCGCCGGACCAATCTGGAACCTCCGGCTGTATTAGAACTTTTTGAAAGCTTGTGCAAAAAAGGTATTTTAAAAGCCTCTCTCCCTTTGCCGAAAAATTTAAAAACACTGGAAAAATACATTGCAGAAATTAACTTAAATCCACACTACGGAGGTACAAAAATCATGTCAGAAAATACAAAAAAAGCGATTTTGGCAGTAAGCTTCGGCACCAGCCACAACGATACCAGAGCAGTCACCATTGATGCCATTGAACAAGATATGCAGAACGCATTCCCGGATTATCCTCTGTACCGAGCTTGGACCAGCAAAATGATTATCAAAAAGGTAAACAAGCGGGACAATGTGCATATTCATACCGTAAAAGAAGCTATGGAGCAAATGCGCGCAGACGGCATTACAGACGTTCTGGTTCAGCCCACCCATGTTATCAATGGCATTGAAAATGATTTGATGAAAGAGGACGCTCTCTCCTATCGGGAATACTTTCATTCCATTTCCTTTGGGGATCCCCTTCTCACCAATGAGCAGGACAATCTGGAAGTCATTCAGGCTGTGGCAGAAGAATTTTCTCATCTCACCAGGGACGAGGTGCTGGTGCTTATGGGCCACGGTACCACCCATTATGCCAATTCCATTTATGCGGCTCTTGATTATACCTTTAAGGATAAAGGATATGAAAATATTTTCCTGGGAACTGTAGAAGCATATCCGACTATGGAAAGCCTTCTGAAAATGATAAAAAATTATAAGCCTTCCAAAGTGGTGCTGGCGCCCTTTATGATTGTGGCAGGGGATCATGCGAAAAACGATATGGCTGGCGATGATCCAGATTCCTGGTACAGTCAGTTTAAGGCGGCCGGATACGAAGTGGAACCCGTTGTCAAGGGACTGGGCGAATATCCGGGAATCCGGAAACTGCTGGTGGAGCATTTACAGGCGCTGGAAAAATAAAAGCAGCGCGAGGAAAATCTAGGATTTCAAAAAATGGAGATGTTTTTAGTAAACAAAAAGTAATGTTTTGGAAAATACCAATATAATAGGCAGACGGAGTGAGCCAGACACAAGAGTTTCTTCACTTCGTCTGTCTATTTTAAAGATCATCTTTTATCACATATAAATATATCCCCTGCTATCCACTTCGCCACAGACTCCAGAGATTCCATTTTCCCATACAGACACTCCCTCACCGGTGCGTCCTCGGTCAAAATATCAGGAATCATAACCACCTTTGTTCCTGCCTCGCAGGCAGAACGGATTCCGTTATAGGAGTCCTCCAGAGCCAGCGCATCCTCTGGTCTGAGCCCCAGCTTTTTACAGGCAAGCTGATAAATTTCAGGAGAAGGCTTTCCCCTTGCCACCATCTCTCCTGTAATGACTTCCTGAAAATAGCGTTCAATGCCCTGCCGTTTCAATTCAGGTATGGTATACTCGCTGTGGGTAGAGGTTGCCACTGCCATTGGAATCTGCCTGCTTTTTAAAAGTTCTAAAAGCAGAACCAACCCCTTTTTCTTTGGAATCCCATGGGTTTGCTCATAAGCATGATAAATTTCATGATAACGGTCTGTAAATCTCTGAAGCGGAAAATCCTCGCCATATTTTTCCAGAAAATACTGATTTCTCTGTACACGGCTCATTCCCAACGTATTTAAAATATTTTCACCAAATCCGGAATAGCCCAATTCTGCTCCCGTTACTTCCCAACTGTACTGAATGATTCTCTCTGTATCCAACATCAGCCCGTCCATATCAAAAATTACTCCCTTTATGGGAAAAAGCACAGGTATTTTCCACTCCATGATTTCTCTCCTTATCTAAAACTTCTTCTTAAAACATACCATGACTTCGTGTTTGCAGTCACTGGTTTTATAATACCATATACCCAAAGTAAAAGCAAAGAAAGGAAAACGCCACACAGATGGAGAAACCACTCTGTATGGCGAAAACATTTACCTTTATTCATATAATTCAACTTCTGAAATGCAGGTATCCTGCCATCTGGAACCTTCGTATGCAGATTTCAGATATAAAGATACATAAGAAGCCTCTACGGGTTCATCAAAAGAAAGACAGAATTTTTTCTTTTCATCAGAAAACTCTACCTCTTTTTTCTGCTTATCTCCTACCTGTATGGTCAGAACCTTTGGTCTGGAATTGTATTGCCAAAGCTCATCACTTCGCCAGTTTCCCAGATACAGTACCATATAGCGAATTTTGTGGATTCCGTCTAAAGACAGCTTTATACCCTTTCCTTCTCCTGTACCCTCCTCGTTTTCCTGCCAGGAGGTGGAAGCATTTCCGTCCACAACGCTTTTCGCACTGTAATCATAATTTTCTGACTGCTTCACTGAATTTTCCTCTGTGCCCTTTGGCTGTATCTTTTTGTATTTGGAAAAATCAATCTCTTCTGCTTTTATAAGCTTAAAAAACTCTTCCTTCTTCTGTCCCTCCGCTGGTGCAGCAACCTCCGAACTCTTTTCCTTTACTGCTTCCTTGCTGTTTTTATTCACTGTTTCCTGATAATATGCTTTTTCCTGCTGCTCCATTTCCTTTATCTTATGAAAGCCAAGGGCAATTCCTGCTGCCAGGCAAAGAGTAAGAAACAGCGTAGATAGGAGAACCGTGCGTCTTCTGCTTTTTCTTCTCTCAGGGGGCAACGGCTGCTTTTCTTTTTCCTCTTTTTCGTCTTCTTCTGCAAAAAAGTTTTCCTCTTCCAGGAAAGCTTCCGATTCTTCTTCCGGTTCCTGAATACATTCTTCCGGTTCTGGATTCTCCGCTGTTTCCTGCTCCAGAAAAGCGGTTACTTCTGGTTCTTCTTTATCCGCTTCTTCTGTAAAAACTTCGATTTCCGGCTCTGATTCCATAGGATCTTCTAAGCTGTCAGACTCCGTTTCCGGCTCTGATTCTTCACTTTCTTCTGCAAGGTTTGTTATTGCCGATTCCGGATCTTTCATAGAGTTTTCCAAAGCAGGCGCTTCCTTCCTCTCAATTTCTTCTCCTGCTGTTTCTGTAAGAGTTTCCGAATTATCTGCATTTTCCCCGACTTCAAAATCTGCGTTTTCTTCCTTTTCTGCACCAGCTTTTTCCGCGCTTCCCTCTTCTTTTGGATTCTCAACGGATTCTGCCTTTTTTTCTTTTCTTCTGCCCCAAAAGCCTTTTTTTATCTTTTCCGGGCACTTCCCTTTTGCAAAGTCTGCCTCTGTCTGCACTTCCTGTACGGAAGTATCCGTCTTTTGGGCTTCTTCCTCTTTTTCTGAAACTTCTAAAGAGTCTGCTTCCTGCTCTTTCTTTAGAATCTGTTCCAGTTCCTCATCTGACTTATAGTATGCCCAGACGTCTGTTTCGTCCATATATTCCGGAAATACGGCCTGTCCGCAGCGACTGCAATACAAATCCGCATCTGAAAGTTCTTTCCCGCATCTTTCACACTTCATAGCTTTCCTTTCCTGGATTTTTATTTCCAGTAATCTCTCTCATTGTCAATCATGTACAGTAATGCATTACAGATACATGCCGCAATGTTGCTGCCTCCCTTTCTTCCTCTTGCAACAATATAAGGAACCTGTGTATCCATAATCATTTCCTTTGATTGTACCACATTTACGAAGCCCACAGGAACCCCTATAATCAAATATGGTGAAATTTTTTTCTCTTCTATAAGTTCGTACAGTCTTACCAGAGCTGTAGGTGCATTTCCAATGGCAAAAATCAGAGGTTTGTTCAGAGAAGCCGCCTTGTCCATACTAACTGTCGCTCTGGTACTTCCCAGCTCCTTTGCCTTTTCTGCCACGTCTTCATCAGACATAAAGCAATACACCTCTCCCCCGTATTTTGCCAGGGCTTTTTTGTTGATTCCTGCCTTTGCCATCTGGGTATCCGTCACAATGCAGGCGCCGTTTTTAATGGCCTCCAAAGCCTTTTCTACTGCTCCTTCAGAGAAACACAGATTCTCCGCATAATCAAAATCTGCACTTGTGTGAATACACCTTTTTACAATCAATTCTGTTCCCGGAATCAGTTCTTTCTCTCCCAGTTCTTCCGTAATAATTTCAAAGCTTCTTGTTTCAATTTCCCTTGGTTTTACATTCTCCAGTTGTATCTTCATACCTGCCGCCTTTCAGATTCCCTGTTCCAGAATCTCATATATTTTCTTCATATCCAAATGTTTCCGAAGTCCCTCTGCCAGCTTATCATACTGTGTTTCTTTAAATTCCGCAAAATTGACTCCCGCCATATTGGATACATCGATGCCCTTTTGTTCTCCCAGTCCTTCTACTACCTTTTTCGCCACATCTTCTTTATCAAAGATTCCATGCACATAAGAGCCGTAGACATTTTTGCAGTACGCGCCGTCCATTTTGGACTCCTGTTTTTACCATGTCCGTAATTTCTGTCAGGCTTTCTGCTCCCTGAGAAAGCGTACTTTCTCCCATATGGATTTCATAACCTTCCAGTTGCACTCCCATGAGTGTATGCAGGATTCCTTCCACTTTTGGAAATCTTCCCTGGACTCTGGTTCTGGTCTTGGATTCTTTAAAAACCGTATGCATAGGCAAAAGCCCCATACCCTTGATTTCGCCTCCGGCTTCCACATGTTCCGGGTCGGAAAGCGTTTCTCCAAGCATCTGATAACCACCACAGATACCGAAAATCACCTTGCCTTCCGCTGCCTTTTTCAGCACAGCTGCTTCCAATCCGTTCTGTCTTAACCACAGTAAATCTTCCATGGTGTTTTTCGTTCCGGGCAAAATAATCATGTCTGGATTTTTTAATTCATTGACGTTTTTTACATAGCGCAGGGACACGCCGGGAATGACTTCCAAAGCATTAAAATCCGTAAAATTAGAGATTCTAGGAACTCGAATAACCGCAATATCCAACACGCCAACCTCCTGATTTCCTGAAAAGCGCTCGGTCAGGCTATCCTCATCTTCAACCTCCAGCTCCATATACGGTGCAACACCCACCACCGGAATGTTCGTCTTCTCCTCCAGTGTTTTTACTCCCGGATCCAGTATGGTTTTGTCACCCCGGAATTTATTGATAATCATACCTTTTACCATTCGCTGCTCATCTTCTTCCAGCAGCATAATGGTTCCTACAAGCTGTGCAAAAACTCCCCCCCGGTCAATATCTCCTACCAGAAGCACCGGTGCTTTTGCCAGTTTTGCCATACCCATATTTACAATATCTTCCTGTTTCAAATTGATTTCTGCCGGACTTCCCGCACCTTCAATCACAATAATATCATACTCTTCTTCCAGCTTGTGATATGCCTTCATTACCTCCGGAATCAGCTGCTTCTTATAGGCAAAATAATCTCTGGCACTCATGGTTCCAAGCACTTCTCCGTTTACAATTACCTGACTTCCCGTGTCATTGGTCGGCTTCAAAAGAATGGGGTTCATCAGCACAGACGGCTTGATTTTAGCCGCCTCTGCCTGCATCACCTGCGCCCGTCCCATCTCCATTCCCTCCTCTGTAATAAAAGAATTCAGCGCCATATTCTGTGACTTAAAGGGAGCCACCTTATATCCGTCCTGCTTAAAAATCCGGCAAAGACCTGCGGTAAGCAAACTCTTCCCTGCATTGGACATGGTTCCCTGTATCATAATTGCTTTTGCCATAATCCCTCTTCCTCTCTTTTCTATATTTCTATTTCATCAAATACCTTCAAAAGTCTTTCATTTTCTTCTTCTCTTCGGACCGCAATACGATAATATCCATTTCCCAGCCCTTCATAATTGCTGCAGTCCCGAATAGATACGCCTTTTTCAAGGCACTTCTCTCTCAGCCCTTCAGGTCCCTGAAAGAAAATATAATTTGCCTCAGATCCATAAATCTGAAATTCCCTTTTTTCAAGTTCCCTGAGCAGAAATTTTCTCTCCTTTCGGATTTTTCCAAGAGTTTCCTCTACATAAGTCCTTTCTTTTAAAGCTGCCTCTCCTGCTGCCTGAGCAATCACCGATACATTCCACGGCTGCATGACTGCTCGCATTTGAGCCAGTATTTTACTGTCACTACAAAATCCATATCCCAGCCGCAATCCTGCCATGGCATACTTTTTTGTAAATGCCCGAACCAGAAAAAGTCCCGGATATTCTTTTAAAAATGGCTTCATAGTATAGCTTTTAGGGTCTTCCAGAAAATCCGTAAAGCATTCGTCTAATACCAGAAATGCTCCGCACTGCCTGCATTTTTCGGCAATGCTTTGTACATATTCCAGATTTTTCAGTACTCCGGTAGGATTATTGGGATTGCAGAAAAACACCACATCGGTATCTTTCTCAATAGCGTCTATAAAACTTTGATTGGGAATAAATCCCTCCTCTTTCTGCAGATAATGATAACGAATCTCGCACCCCACAGCCTGCAGCGCCTGCTGATATTCAGCAAAAGAAGGCGCCAAAAGAAGGGCTTTTTTAGGTTTTAATGCCAGAGCCAGCCCAAAAATCAAATCTGCCGCTCCATTGCCGCAAATAATCTGTTCGTAGGGAATTTCTTCTTCCAGAGCCAGGGCTTTTCTCAATCTGCTGCACTCCACATCAGGATAGCACTCCGCTTTTTCTACTGCGTCCTTTGCTGCCTTTTTTACCCCTTCCGGCATTCCGTAAGGATTGCAGTTTGCCGAAAAATCCAGTACATGGGGATACCGGTATACATCTCCCCCGTGTATATGTAAATTTGCCATTTTTCTCTCCTTTAAAGCAGCCCCAAAACTCCGACTGCCAATAAACGTATTCCTGCAAATACAAAAGTTCCCAAGGCTGCACTGATATATAAAAGACGGTTTGCACGACAGATGTCCCTGTCTTCTACCTCCCTCAGTCTGTCGCCTATGGCAGGTTTCTCATAAAGCTTCCCAAAGTAATATGCGTTTCCCGCCAGCTGAATATCCAGAGCGCCTGCCATAACTGCCTCTGTCTGTGCAGAATTGGGACTGGCATGCTTATAACGATCTCTTTTAAATATCTTTTTTGCATTTTTTCCGTCCATTCCTGCCATATAAGCCCCTGCAATCATAAGCCAGGCAGAAATTCTGGCCGGAATATAGTTTGCGATATCGTCCAGCTTTGCCGCATATCTTCCGAAATTCAAATACTTCTCATTTTTATATCCTACCATGGAATCCATGGTATTAATTCCCTTGTATAAAAACATCAAAGCAGGACCGCCAATCGCCATATAAAATAAAGGTGCGATAATACCGTCAGAGGTATTTTCTGCTATGGTTTCCACAGTTGCCTTTGTCACACCTTCTTCTGTAAGTTCTGCTGTATCCCGTCCCACAATCATGGAAACAGCATATCTGGCTTTCGGTAAATCTTTTTTCTCCAGTTCCCTGTATACCCGCATACTCTCGTCCTTTAAAGACCTTGTTGCAAGCATCTGATAACAGAAAAAAGTTTCCAGTGCAAAACCCAAAAGTACATGAATTTTATACCCTGTATACAAAAGACAAAACGGTATCAGTCCGCTGCCCATACAGATAAGAAGCACCAGAAGCGCCCCGGCTCTTCTCTCTCCTTTTTGGGTTTTGGGAAACCACTTTCTAAGCCGCTTTTCCAGAAAAGAAATACTGTTTCCTATGATACGCACTGGGTGATAAAGCCATCTGGGATCCCCTAAAAGTAAATCTATAAAAAAGCCCAAAAGAAGGGCTGCTGCTGTCCACTTAAGCATTGCCGAATTTTCCTTTCTTCACCAGGCCAATGGTCTGTTCTTGTTTCCATAGTTTCTCTTCTATAGTAAGCTCATAATAAGCTCCATTTTCAATTTGCCATTTAAAATATTCTCCCTTAGGCAGTGCAAAAGAACAGAGAATACTCATAATCGTTCCTCCATGTACCACCATGGCAGCCCGGGAAATATTCTTCTGTATGGCATGTTCCACACACTGCAAAAACCCTTTTGCACACCTGCTTTGGAAGGCTTCAGACGATTCTCCTTCTGGGAAAGGAAGGGTTCCGTTGCTGTCTATCCATGCCTGATAATCGGAATTTCCCGACAGTTCTTTATAAGATTTGTTCTCAAAAACTCCAAAATCGCATTCTTTTAAAAGCAAATTTTTTTCCATGGGGATTCCCGGATAAATACACTGTGCGGTTTCTATACAGCGCTTCATGGGACTGACGTATACAAACTCTGCCACTGGATAACTGCTCTTAAAAAGTGCTGCTTTGCCCTCCGGGCAAAGGGGTTCGTCTGTTCTTGCCCCAATGTATCTGCCTTGGGTATTTCCATAGGTTTTCCCATGACGTATCAATACCATTTTAAGCATTTTTTATCACCATTCCCATGCCACAGACTACCCGGATTACGGTCTGGCTTTCCTTTGCAAGATAGGTGCAGATTCTTCCGGTTGTTTCTCTGTATGTTCTGTCAAAAGCGTCCATGGGTACCACTCCATAGCCCAATTCATTGGAAATCAGCAAAAGCCGGGGGTTTTCCTGTAAAAGTCTTTCTGTAAGCCCTTCAAAGTTCCAGCCTTCTTTCAGACCCTTTTTCACCCACTCATGAAAATGATACAGACAGGTCACATGAAAAATATCCTCAAACTCTGCTTCCTTTCCGTCTTTCATCTCTTTTTCAGACACTCCAAACTGCTGCTTTACATATTCTTTTTTCCCCTGAAAAGCGCCGCCTATGATTAGTTTCATATCTCTTTTTTCTCCTTTTTTGTCAAAGAACTCTGCAGATTAACTCTCCCACCACGCAGGAAAAAGCCAGTACAAGTTCGCTAAGCTGCATATGAAAACCTGCCAAATCTCCGGTAATACCGCCAAATTCTTTCATTGCCATTTTATAATAATACAAATATTCCAAAGCTATGCCCAGAATCGCACAACCCCCGATAATGGGATTGTACAGCAGCATCAAAGCTACGCAGATAATCGTATAAATACTGCAGGTGATTTTCACACATTTTTTCTGTGCCCCGTCTGAAAAAGTTGCTGCCAGCCCCGTATTTTTTGCCATGGGAAAGGCTGCAATGGAAAAGCCTCCCAATGCTCTGGATAATACAAATCCAATGCACACAACTGGCAGACCTTTTCGGGTAAGTTCACTGTACACACCCAGATACAAAAGGAAATATACCACTGCTGTAATAATGGCAAAGGCTCCGGCATGAGAGTCCTTTAAAATCTCCAGTTTGCGCTCTCTTGGCTGATAGGAATGAAGGGCGTCAGAAGTATCCAACAGCCCGTCTAAATGAATACCGCCGGTTATCAGCACCGGTATCAACACCAGTACGGAAGCATAAAAAATCCGGCTTTCTGTAAGCGCTTCGCCAAAAGACCCCCACAGCCAGGTAACTCCTCCGATGAGAACCCCTACCAGAGGAAAAAAACACATAATGTAGCGCATATTTTCCTTTGTCCAGTCACTTTTTGGCATCGGTATTTTAGAATACATGGAAAATGCAATTTTAAAGCTATTCCACAATCGTCCCATTTCTCTGTCCTTCTTTTTCTTTGAATTTTTCAGGATTTCCTTTATAAAACAAAGGAATTCCATAGACTATTTCCACCACACAGTCTGCTCTTTTTGAAAGTTCCTGATTCATCTGTCCCAGATAACTCTGATACCGTTTTGTTTCTGCATCATACTCTATACCGTCTGAAAAAATTTCATTTGTCACGATTACAAGCTGCTCTGCCTGTACATGAAGGCAGTCAATTCCTTCCAGAATTTCCTCCACTGTGTGAACTCTCGCTCCGTTTTTCTGAAACATTTCATTGGCAGTCAGATTTGACATACACTCCAGAAGTACACAGCTTTTTTCCGGAATCTTTAACTTTTTTAATCCGGTATAACATTCTATGGTAGAAAAATTTTTCTCTGCCCGCATGCGACGATGGCGGGCAATCCTCTCGTGACTTTCTTTATCAAAAGGAAACATGGTCGCAATATAAATCCGGTTTAAATCTCCGAATTTTGTCACAATTTCCTCCGCATAGGCAGATTTTCCGCTGCCGCTGCCTCCTGTAATTACTGTAATCATATCTTCCGCCTCATCAATCCAAAGGTTTATAAGCCTCCATACCCCAGCCGTTAAAGTCGCTCATACCATTGTACACAGCCAGTCCGGTATCCAGAAGCGGGAAAAGATTCAGCGCGCCTGTTCCCTCTCCCAGACACATATCACAATGCAGAGGTGCTTCTTTTCCAAGGGCTTCTAACAGTAAAGCTCCTGCAGGCTCCTTTGATACATGAGTAGCCAGCATATAATCCCTGGAAACAGGACAAAGGCTGGCTGCCGCCAGAGCACCTGTAGCGGAAATCACACCGTCAATCAGCATTGGCATATGTAAAGCCGCACCTCCAAGAAACAGTCCGGCAATAGCAGCAATATCAAAACCACCCACCTTTGCCAGTACGTCTACTGCGTCCTCTTTGTTAGGGCTGTGCAGAGCAATTGCCTGCTTAATCACCTGTATTTTTTTATGAAATCCCTGTGTAGAAAGCCCTGCTCCTCTTCCGGTCATAGTTTCCACTGGAAGATCTAAAAGTACAGAAGCAACTGCGCTGCTGGTGGTAGTATTTCCAATTCCCATCTCGCCTGTGGCAATCATATCATAGCCTTTTTTCTTCATCATTTCTGCGATTTCAATTCCGGTTTCCAGAGCCTGTATTGCCTGTTCTCTTGTCATAGCCGGCTCTTTTGCCATGTTCTTTGTTCCGTAGGCAATTTTACGATTTAAAATACTCACATCTGAGGCAACGCCTACGTCTACAGGAAAAATATCACACCCTACACTTTTGCAAATAATACTGGAGGCAGCCTTTGTCTGAAGAAAATTCTCTGCTACCAGAGCTGTAATTTCCTGCCCGGTCTGGGTAACTCCCTCTTCCACCACGCCGTTATCCGCACACATAGGCACCAGCACTCTTTTGGGCTTTCGAACATCAGGATTGCCTGTAATTCCTGCAATCTGTACAACCATATCCTCTAACTTTCCAAGGCTGTGAAGGGGGTGAGCAATGCTGTCCCAGCGTTTCTTTGCATACGCCATGGCGTCTTGATTCAATGGTTTTATCTGTTGAATTGTTTCCTGTAGATTCATAAATTATGCCTCCTTATTTTTCTGGGTAGTGTCAAAAACTACCCATTTTTTATTGTTTAAATCTATTAAAAACCTTGATTTTTAGGGAAATCTGCAATAAAAAGAGCATTGACCTCCCTTTTTTGGTATAATGTCAATCGCCAAACCAACATCCCCGAAAGGAGCCAATGCTCATGGACATTATACAATACTTACTTTCTTTTATTCAATACCAACACCAACAAATCTGCTGGCTTTTAAATTTTATCTGCAGATATATCCCTCTTAAACAGTGGGCTTTCGATGATTCTCATTCTCCCAAATATCAAAAATTCAAAGTTGATGAACTTCCGGTCATTAAAACCTTTGTCAAACAGGACTGGCAATTCCTTCTAGAATACTATACATGGAAGTATCACAAATCACTCAAACCAGTGCAACGACGCAATGGAAAATCCATTCCTGAAGATACCATCTGCCCCTTATGCGGTGCTCCACACCATTTCATCTATGACAACAATGGTGGAAACGGACAATACCAGTGTAAAGTTTGTGGTCAGACTTTCATCTCAGGTGAAGTAGCTTCTGCACCTGTTCGTTTCATCTGCCCTCACTGTGGTAAGACCCTTGTAGCTAAAAAAGATCGCAAGTTCTTTCGTATACATAAATGTGTAAATCCGAAATGTCCTTATTATCTGCACAATCTCAAAAAAGTTGAGAAGAAGGATCTAAAAGAGGACTATGGCAAAAATAAATATAAACTCCATTACATCTACCGTGAATTCACTGTAGATTTCTTTACCATGGATTTAAATTCACTACCTAAGAATGCTTCATCCTTAAAATTTCCAAACACAACGCACACGTCATGTCTCTTTGCCTGACCCTACATATCAACCTTGGATTATCTCTAAGAAAAACATCCCAAGCACTAAAAGACCTTTACAACATCAGCATCTCCCATCAGCAGATTGCTAACTATTGCAAAACTGCGGCTGTTTGCATTAAGCCCTTTGTTGATCATTATGACTATAAAACAGGAGATGTTTTTACCGCTGATGAAACCTATATCAAAGTAAGAGGAATCAAAGCTTATATCTGGTTTATCATGGATGCTGCAAGTCGTTCTATCATCGGATACCAGGTCTCAGACAACCGAAGTGTCGGTCCCTGTATCCTTGCAATGAGAATGGCTTTTCGACATCTCACAGAACTACCGAAAAAATTTAAATTCATTGCAGATGGATATAGTGCATATCCACTAGCTGCCATGGAGTTTGCTAAAAAATTTAAAGATGATTTTAAATTTACCATCACACAGGTTATCGGTTTAACCAATGATGACGAAGTTTCAAAAGAATTTCGTCCTTATAAACAGATGATCGAACGTCTCAATCGCACCTACAAAGTTTCCTACCGAACTACCAATGGTTTTGATAATTATGAAGGTGCCAATTACGATTTAGCCTTATGGGTTGCTTACTATAATTTTCTGCGCCCACACAAGCACAATCATTATCAGGTACTCAACAAAGCTGATATGCTAAATGGCGCTGATAATATGCCAGGTAAATGGCAACTGCTCATTTTCTTAGGACAACAGACCATCTTAAACCTTCAAACTGAAAGTTCTAATTGTTCTTAGATTCCGAGCCTGAGGTAATATATCCAGCCATCGAAAGCAACGCTTTCGGCTTGCCCTTGATGGCACGCAAAAGAACTGCTACACTGCTGTATTCGACGGAAGAAGTTCTAACTGTTCTTGAGTTCTTCGCCGTCGGTGATTTATCTACAGCAGTTCTTTTGCGTGCTGTCAAGGGTGGCGTAAACTTACCTCAAACTAACATATCTGCAATTTTCAAGGTTCATCTGAGCCTTTTTCTTATCGCTCAGTTTTTCATAACTCAGTTGACACTACCTTTTTCTGTTGTCTGTAGGTTCTGCAGCGATCCAGAAATGCCATAGGAAGTTCTGGATTGCCGTAATAATAAAAGTGAGGAAAGCCTGCCAGCATCGTGTCTGTTGCATGTAGACAGTCCCACCCTCTGCTGCTTTCTGGCTTAGCTGCGAAACAGTCTGTGCCACAGTTTTCAGAGTCAAAATAATGAAATTCATGAGCGGGACAACTATCTATCGTCTTTCCGAAAAGCTTTCTCTCCTTGCTGGTCACCTGAATATAACCAAAACGGGACAAACGTGGAGTTTTATAGGCTTTTCCCGGTATCTGTCCCACTCCCCTGCATACCTTTCCCTGCATATCCTCAAAGGTATCGTGAAGGTACATAAAGCCTCCGCATTCTGCCAGAACCGGCAGTCCTTGTTCCAGAACTTTTTTTTATCTCCTGTCTTATGGATTCTCCTTTTTCCAGCTCTTTTCCAAAAAGCTCAGGATAACCTCCACAGAGCAAAAGACCGTCCAGATTTGCCGGAAGATGTGCGTCGTGAAGAGGAGAAAAATAACAGATTTTTCCACCCATTTTTTCCAGAAGTTCCAAGTTGTCCTTATATAAAAAGCAGAAGGCTTCGTCCTTTGCCACGCCAATACGCACTGCTTTTTCTGTCTTTTTTTTCTCAACCTGTTTTAAAAAATCAGGGGGTCTGCACCTTTAAATCCAGCGCAGAATTTCCCAGTTTCAACAGCCCGTCCAAATCAACAGTCTTTTCTAAAACCTCTGCCAGACGATTGAGCTTTTCTTTTAATTCTACCACTTCATCAGGCAGCACCAACCCCAGATGACGGCTTTCCAGTCTGCACTCCTCCACACGGGGAACATACCCGTAAACCGGGACATGAAGTTCCTCCTCTATGAGTTTTTTCACTCTGGGATACAACATGGGTGACATCTGATTTAGCAAAACTCCCTCAATATGACTGTCCTTTTGATACTTTACAAATCCTTGAACATAAGGCAGTATGGAAACACTCATTCCCTTGCAGTTTATCAGAAGCACGGCAGGAGTGTCCGTTACTTTTGCCAAATCGTAGGCGCTGGCTTTTGTAGCGATACCTCCCACGCCGTCATAGTATCCCATAACGCCTTCCATAACGGCAATATCTGCATCTTTGGCATTCTCCGTCAATAAATAACGAGTGGTTTCCTCATTCGTAAAAAAGGTATCCAGATTCGCGGATTTCGTCCCGATTACCTTTGCATGAAACATAGGGTCAATATAATCAGGGCCGCATTTAAAGGATACTACGTCCAGCCCTCTATTTTTAAATGCCTGAAGAATTCCACAGGTAACCAGGGTTTTTCCGCTTCCGCTGGCACCTGCGGTCAGTAAAAAACGGGGGATTTTCATAAGCCCCTCCTCTCTTATTCCGGGGATTCCATCTCTGAAATGCCTGCCCCGGTACAGGAAATAATATAAATAGGATTTTCTCCTGTCATCATGTGATAACCCACCACACTTTTTGCCTTGCTGGCAGCTATCTGTACAATTTCTGTATCCGTAAGAGGCAGTTCTTTTAAGCACTGCAGGGTTTCAGAAAGTGTTTCCAGAGCAATACAATTTATAACTATTCGCACCCTGGGATTTTTCTGTAAAAGCAGGCGTATGATTTCTTTCATATTGCCGGAAGAACCACCGATAAAAGCATGGGTACAGGGTTCTAAATCTTCCATAGCCTCAGGCGCTAATCCTTCTATAATTTCCAGATTATCCAGCGCAAATTTTGCCTTGTTTTTCTGCAAAACCTCTATGGCAAGAGGCTTCTTTTCAATGGCATAAACCTTACCTCTTCCTGCTCTTACCGCCATCTCTACCGACACAGAACCTGTCCCTGCCCCTACATCATAGCAAACAGAATCCTCATACAGACGCAATTTAGACAGAGATACTGTACGCACTTCTTCCTTTGTCATAGGTACCTTATCTCTCAAAAATGCACTGTCCGGAATCCCATGGGTAGCAAAGTTTCTCCGGTAATTGGGATTCTCCACATATACCACGCTTAAACTGTCTGCCTCATAATTCAAAAAGTCTTTTGGCGTTCCCCTGCGCAGAAGTTCGTTATCATAAGACAGCCTTTCTCCTGTATACATCTGTACTTCATCGAGTCCTATTTCCAGCAGTTTTTCTGCCAGCCCGGAGATTCCGTCCTTTGTACCAAGGATAGAAAACACCTTCTCATGGGTCTGAATCAGCCAGGGAAGTCTTTCTTCTTTCCCGTGGACACTGGTAAGCAAAACATCGTCCCAGGATTTTTTAATCCGACTCATAAAATAAACCGGGGAAGGGATTCCGCAGATAACCTTTACCTTATCTCCTAATACCTGAAGAAGCTTTTTTGCACCACTGTAAAAGCCGGTATCTCCGGATAAAACAAGAACAACCTTTTCATATTCCGGGTGTTTCTGAATATAATCGGCAATCTTCTGACTGTCATATTCCACATAAATATCCTGACCTCTTCTTGCACAGGACTCTACCATACGCCTTGCCCCAATCAGCAAATCCGCCTCCTGGATTGCCTTTTGGGCTTCCCCTGTACGGCTTTCTGCACTGCCCATACCAATTCCTGCCAGGGTAATTTCCGCCTGAGAAGAAAGAGAAAAACGTTCACACAACAGGCGTTTGCACTGCAGAACAGAAATCCCCTCTTCCTTTAAAGGTCTTCCGATGATAACAGGGGTACAGCCACAAATTTTAGCTGCCTCTATCTTTTCCTGAAAACCTCCGGTACTTCCTGACATCTTTGTTACCAGATATTTACAATCCAACTGCCGAAGCATGGCAACATTCAATTCTGTGGAAAAAGGACCCTGCATACAGATGAGATTTCTTCCTTCAAATCCCAGTTCTGCACACTGCCTTGCCACATTAGGAAGAGATAAAACTCTTAAAAAAACCCTGTTTTTATAATCTGAAAGAGCGGTAAATTTCCCTGCTTCTTTGCTTCCTGTTGTTACCAGAATATTTCCTTCCGTATGTTCCAAAAGGCCAACTGCTTCTTCTACAGAATCTGCATAAAGACTTTCCCTGCTGCCAGCCGCTTCGCTATTCTCCCGCAATATTCTTACATAAGAAGCATCTGTTTTTTCACAGGCCTTTCTTATATTCTCTGTCACTTCAGCGGCATAGGGGTGGGTTGCATCAAGAATCAAAGGCGCTCCCTTTTCCTGAAAAAGCTGTTCCATTTCTATTTCAGTAAGACGTTTATGGGAAATGTCCAGAGCATCTGAGGACGGCAAAAGCTGTTCTCCATACTCTGTTGCAACACAGATAAGAGCCGGAAGTTCTCTCCTGCTCAGAAATTCTGCCAGCTGTCTGCCCTCTGTGGTTCCGGCAAAAACAATGACCTTACACATTTTTATATCCTCTCGGCGTTACCATTTTTCCACCTATTTCTTTTGTCTGAGAATTTCCTACAAAAACAGTAGTAAACATATCCACAGAAGTCTTTTTCAGTTCTTCCAGTGTCATAACCTGCATGCTTTCCCCTTCTCTTCCAATATTCCCTACAATTCCGCAAACCGTATCCGGCGCTTTATACTGCAGCATAAGGTCGCAGGCCTTTTCCAGATAATCGTGACGCTTTTTGCTGGAAGGATTGTAAAGACAGATAACAAAGTCTGCCTGAGAAGCACTTAAAAGACGGGCTTCGATTTTCTCCCAGGGAGTCAGTAAATCACTTAAACTAATCAGACAAAAATCATGAATCAAAGGCGCTCCCAATACAGCCGCACCGCCTGTAGCTGCCGTAACCCCCGGAATAATTTCCAGCTCAACTTCCGGATATCTAGTACCGATTTCATACATCAGACCAGACATGCCATATACACCTGCATCTCCACTGCAAATCATGGAAACTGTCTTTCCGTTCATAGCTTCTTCAAAAGCAAGGACACAGCGATCCACCTCTTTTTTCATTGGCGTTGTCATAAATTCTTTTCCGGGGAAATGCTCTTTTACCAAATCCACATATACGGTATATCCAATAATCACGTCACTTTTTGACAATGCCTGTGATGCCTCAATCGTCATTTTTTCATAGGCACCTGGTCCGATGCCCACCACATATAATTTATTCAAAATCCACACTCCATTTCTTCATGGCAAGAGCTACCGTTACACCGTCCTGCGCATATTTTCTCTGTATCAGTCTACCTTTTCCTTCCTTGTTACTTCCCAGAAGAGCGGCTCTTTCGCACACATTTTCCACCCCTGTAATCTCTTTTACGAACTGAGATTCCGCATAGGTTCCTTCTACCTCTTTCAACTCCTCTGCCGTATAAGTGATAAAAGGAAGGTTTCTCTCCTTGCAGTACTCAAGAATTCCCTGCTCCTCTTTTTTCAGGTCAATACTTGTCACCTGTTCCATAGCCACAGAGGGAATCAGAAGCTCGTCGCATGCTCTTCTGATTACGCTTTCCACAGTTTCCTTTGAGGTTCCCTTTTTACAGCCCACGCCTGTGGTAATAACCCTTGGAATCAGATACAGCGTATGAACAAAGGGGTGCTGCAGATAACCTGTAGTGACACAAATTCCAAGCTCCGGCTTCTCCTCTTCCTCTCCTGTACAGAGTTTTAATTCCTCGGGAAGTTCGCCAAGCCATGGAAAATCACTGGCAAAACCGATTTGCTTTCCTGCCAGTACTGCCGCGGAAATTTCCTTTGCAAGGCTCATATCTGAAATATAACAGCCATTCCTTTTTGCGAAAATATCCACTGCAAATTTATCATTTAAATCCGTTGCTGTAGTCACCACCGGCTGTGCATGCACAATTTCTGCAATCTCTTCTGCCAGCTCATTGGCGCCGCCCAGATGCCCGGACAAAAGAGAAATGGAAAAATGTCCCTGCTCGTCCACAACTACTACAGCCGGATCCATTTTTTTGCTTTTTACAAAAGGCGCAATGCTGCGAACTGCTATGCCACAGGCGCCTACAAAAACAATGGCATCACTGTCGCAAAAACGCTGTCCAGTCCACTCATGAATAGATTCGTCCACAGGCTTTGCAAACTGTTTCACATTTCTGAAATCCCTGGAATCCTCCTCTAGCTGTGATTCGTCCAGCACCTTTTTTGTATATTTACTTTTGGTATAAGAGGTCACTTCATGACAACGCTCTTTCAGTACCCAGTACAGCATTTCACTCAGACGGTAACCGGACTGACTGAAGCTGATAATTGATATTTTCATAATCCACCTCCGTATTTCTCATGAAACCGCACCTGCTACTGACGGGAATTTCCTTCTCTGAACTCTGTGGTAAATTCCGGGTCATACAGCTTGGAACGGTCATAAGAATGGTGCGCTACCACGTCGCCGATAATCATAAGGGCGGTTTTAGTAATATTGTTTTCTCTGGCTGTCTGTGCCAGGGTATCTACTGTACACACAAAAGTTTTTTCATCTTCCCAGGTTGCTTTATAGACAATAGCCGCCGGTGTATCCGGTTTGTATCCGCCCTCTATAAGTCTTCCGGAAAGCTCTTCCAGCATACCTGTACTTAAAAATACTACCATGGTTGCCTGGTGTGCCGCAAAGGACTCAATACTCTCCTTGGGAGGCACAGGTGTCCTGCCTGCCATTCTCGTAATAATAACGCTCTGTGACACATTAGGAAGGGTATATTCCAAATCAAGCGCTGACGCTGCACCACAGAAAGAGCTGACACCCGGACAATAATCATAGGCAATTTTCTTTTCGTCCAGCACGTCCATCTGCTCCCGAATAGCCCCGTAAAGACAGGGATCCCCTGTATGAAGACGCACCGTCATTTTCTCCTCTTTTTCTGCCTGGAACATCACTTCCAGTACTTCTTCCAATGTCATTTTTGCACTGTTATAAATTGCACATCCTGGCTTTGTATATTCCAAAAGCTGAGGATTTACCAGAGAACCAGCATAAATCACTACATCAGCATCCTCCAGAAATTTCTTTCCTCTAAGCGTTATTAAATCTGCTGCTCCGCTTCCTGCACCCACAAAATGTATCATGTTTTCACCCCTTTTCTTTCACAATAATCAGTGAATAATAACCTGCTGCGTCTGGAATTTCCTCTGCACTTCTATAGATTTTTTCAGATTCCATACCGCAGTTTTCAATCATAACAGCTTCCTGTTTGCTGTTTAAAATACTCTCTTTTACCTGCTTTAATTTCCTGCCTGTTTTCATCAGAACTTTCGTTCCCGGAAGAGTTAAAATATCCTCCATCTCATCAGCCTTATAAGTTGCAGGAATCACATGGAGCGGCTCTGCCATTTCTACCAGACTGATATTTAATCTGGCTGCCACTGCGCAAAAAGAAGGGATTCCACTGACAATTTCTACTTCATAGCCCCGGCTTTGAATCCTCTTATGTACATACATGTAAGTAGAATAAACCGTAGGATCTCCAAGAGTCAGAAATGCCACCTGTTTTCCTTCTTTCAGGCAGACCTCCACATCATCTGCTGCCTTTTCATGATTCGCCTCAAGCACTGCCTTATCCTTTGTCATAGGCATAGCCACAGGCAATAATACCTTACTGTCCAGTTCTTTATATACACCTTTTACAATCTGATAGGCAACACTGTCTTCTACCTGATTGCCCGGCACTGCAATCACATCGCTTTCCTGTATGATACGCAACGCTTTTATGGTCAATAATTCCGGATCTCCGGGGCCTACCCCCAGTCCAAACAGCTTTCCATTCATTTTCTATTTCTCCCTTCTGTAGCTTCCTCTTTATCTGATACCTGTTTTATACTTTTCCATACTGCTTCCGCAAAAACTCTGCCAGCTTTTTTGCCTCATCTGTTTCTCCCAGATAGCCGAATTCATTGGAAAACAAAACAGCGCCTGTAAGCAGTCTTCCATAGGTTCTATGGCTCAGATAATAGGCAATTCTCTCTGTCAATTCCTTCATAACTGGCTTTAAAAGTTCTTCTCTTTGTATGACAGCTAAGGCTTCATCCGTGGTAATGGTATCCAGAATTTCTCTGGCGCCTTCCATGGAAATCCCTGCCCTGACTGCATTGGCAGCCAGTATTTCCGCTCTGCCGTCTGCACAGCGGGAATGGGTATTCATAATCCCGGCCGCCACCTTTACAAATTTCCCTATATGAGAAATAAAAAGGATTCCTTCCACTCCCATATCCACAGCCATATCCAGGGTTTCCCCCACATAATTGCTGCACTTCATGTTTTCTTCAAAGGGTAGCTCCATATGAGCTTTTATATACGCCACACCGTAATTTCCCGGCGTTACCAAAAGATATTTTGCGCCGTTTTCTACCTTTTGCCGCATTTCTACTTCAATACTTTTTATCAAGGCTGCCTCACTCATGGGCTCCACAATTCCGGAAGTTCCCAGTATGGAAATCCCGCCTTCAATCCCAAGACGAGGATTAAAGGTTCTGACTGCAGTTTTTTCTCCCTCCGGCACACTGATCGTTACCCGAAGACCACCCTCGTAATCTGCCTGACTGCAGATTTCTTCTACTTCTTTTTGTATCATAGCACGGGGAACCTTGTTAATCGCTGCACTCCCCACAGGCTGCTCCAGTCCCTTTTTTGTAACTCTTCCCACACCTGCGCCACCGTCGATCACAATCCCGGCCGCTGTTGTTTTTTCTACTTTTGCATAAATCTTTAAGCCATGTGTCACGTCCGGATCATCTCCCGCGTCCTTCTGCACGGCACAGGAAGCCCAACCCTCCCCTTTTTTCCTATCTGAAACAGGCAGGGAAAGAAGGATTCCCTTTGGGGTCATAAGACTTTCTGTATCTGCCTCTCTTTTTAAAAGAAGGAGAGAGGCTGCTGCCTTTGCTGCCCCGGCTGCACAGGAGCCGGTGGTGTAGCCGTAATGCATCTTTTTGTTGTTTTTAATACTGTAATAACCTTCCAGTCCTGTCATAACTTCCTCACTTTATTTTATAGAACAGAATTTTCCTATGAACAAAAAAACCGCTGTCCTTTAAAGACAACGGAATTTCTTTTACTTGCAAAAACAGATTCTTCCTGCTTCTGTATTTTCCTTCTGCATGAAAGTATCCGGTTGCCGCAGAACGCTTTCACTTTCCAAACATTTCATGTATCTGGCTTTACAGTAACGGACTTGCACAGGAAATTCTCCTGTTTCCATGGAAATGTTCAGCTTTTTTTCTATTCGTAACCGTACTTATTATATAATTTTCTACAATAAAAGTCAATGTAAACCCTCTATTTTTCTATCCAGGGTGTCAAATCCCCGCCCGCTGCTTCTATGAGCTTTCTGGTTCCGATTTCTGCCAGCACAGGAACACTTTCCGGGTGTGTCCAATCTGTGATCCGATTATCAAAAAGAATATTTGACGAGGCCGGAAATTCCTCATCTGCGTCCCAGAAAACATAGGTAAGCGAAATTCTCGGAAACGCCTGCAGCGTAAAGCTCACATCACCCAGCGATTCTTTTTTTCCCTGCAGCTTTTTTCCCGCCAGGCGCAGCTCTTCTAAATGATTCGAAAAAGCTCTTACTAAAGGCTTCAAGGAAGATTTTTGATAAGCTTTTTCAAAAACAGCGGCCTCCTTTATCTCCCGAAAAGCAACTCTTTTTGTACTCTCCATGGCTGTCTGCTTGTAGTAATGAAGATGCTGCATAATCGTCAGTCTGTCCTCCACTAAAACGGCAGAATCATCTGCTTTTCTAATATTTCCGTCCCTTCGGCTGACCTTACACAGTTCTCCAAAAAAGGGAACGTATAGGTACATTGAATCCATTTTCAACTTCAGAACTTCTGCTGTTTTCTCCTGATTGTCCCGTAAAAACCATTCCTGATACTGCTTAAAAACCTTTTCATAGTTTGAATCTGACATATGCACTTCTCCTTATAGCAGAACCTCTAACTGACAGTCAAAGGGTTCTGCCTCCACATGTTCCTGCTTGTAAAGCTTTGCCTCCATGCATCCCATTTTTTTATAAAATGCCTGACTCTCCACTGCAGAATGGGCTGAAATATAAAGCTTTTTTGCGCCCTTTTCCTTTGCCCATTCCTTTGCTTTCCCTAAAAGGCAACTGCCTATCCCACTGCCTCTCATGTCCTGGGAAACATGAATCGCAGCTAAATCCATATACTGATTTTCTCCGCCGAAAATCTCCGGTAAAACAGCGGCAAAGCCCTTTAGTTCCTTATCCGCAAAAGCCCCAAACACAACGCCTCCTGTGGAAACCGTGCGCTTCAGACACCCTATCAAAACTTTGTAATCCTCTTCTGTCCAATCATCAATAAATGGAACTTCTTTTATGAGCCATTTTCCCTTTTCCCTGCGCCAGCACTTTGTAACTACCTGCCTGCGAATAAAATTTTGAAACAATGCGCGGTCTATTTCAGGCTCACTTAATGTCCGATATTCTACCATATTCTTACCTCACATATCTGTTTTCTTATCTTTTCCAAATGCTTTTTGTTCATCAAGATGTGTCCCTGTATTCATTCTTCCTCTCTCCAGCTTCGTTCTCTTCATCATCAGAAAAAGAAACTGTATTATCCATATAATCCATGCCAGTATACACCCCATGCCCGGCTTTAATACATCAAGAACTGCCCCTATAATAAAAGGTGCTGCCATAAGCATCATATTCTTTCCATAAGTACGGCACATGGCATTCTCATCATACTTTTTCCGTTCCTCTTCAGAGCGCATATTGTATCCGCTTAGAAAATCGCAACCTTTTCCCCTGGATTTATAAAAAGTGAAGCCTGACAGATACATAATAAGTGCCATAAATATATCAAAAATCACCAGAAAAATATCCATGCAAACACCTCCGAAATCTCTTTTCTACATTATAACACCGCACCCTCTCTATGAAAAGAAAGTTTCCATCTTTTTCCGAGATTTTCCCTGCAGATAAAAATTACTTTACACCATAAAAAGCCCCGCCAGAAAATGCGTTTATACATGAATCCCTGCATCTTCTGACCGGACTTTTTCTATGAAAATCTCCCGGATATTTTATACTCTAAATAATGATACACACCAGCCCACCCTTGCTGTCATTGACAATTTTCTGCATGGTATCCTGAAGTTTTACCTGGCTTTCTTCTCCAATCTGAACCAGTTTTGTATGAATGCCGTCTTCTACCAGCTGTCCGATAGATTTGCCGAAAATATTTGTCTGCCAGATACTTTCTTTTCTTTCATCACTGGTTTTAATATAAGATATCAGGTCTTTTGCCTGCTCCTCACTTCCCACAATAGGCGCAATTTCTGTTTCAATATTTGCGCGAATCATATGTATGGAAGGGCTGATGGATTTAATTTTTACTCCATACTTGTTTCCCTGTTTTATAACAACCGGTTCTTCCAGTTTTATCTCCCCTTTGTCCGGAGTTACTACCCCATATCCTTTTCCACGAACAGAGGAAATTGCCCCTTTTACTTTGACATATTCCTCTTTCATTTTTGCCAACTCCTTCATGGTATGAATCAGCTCATATTCATCAGAAATACTGACGCCAGTCATCTCACTTAAAATTTCATAGTACCAGGTATCGTCCATATCCACCCGTACACGAATTTTTCCGGCAGATAAGTCCGTTTTCTCTAAAGTCAAACCTTTTAAATACTCACAGGAGGTTACAAAATGTTCCTTGGAAGCGTCCTTTACATACTTCATATTCCCCATTAATTCTCTGACAGCCGCCAGAAGACTTTCTTTTAAATAATGGTCTGCAGGCAGCATCTCTACCCATTTCGGTATATAAAATTCTACTTGGACAATGGGAAATTCATAGAGAATTTTCTCCATAATTCTGGATACGTCTTCCTTTCTAAGCTGTTCACAATTCAGACTTAAAACACCTGCCTGATATTTCTTTTTCAACTCCTCTGCAAGAGCTAAGGTTTCCTCCTTATAAGGCTTTTGGGAATTCAAAAGAATAAGAAAAGGCTTCCCTGTTTTTTTTAATTCTGCCACAGTTTTCTCTTCTGCAGCAATGTAATTTTCCCTTGGAATTTCTCCAAAAGAGCCGTCACAGGTAATAACCAGCCCAATGTTGGAATGTTCCTCTATGACCTTTCTGGTACCTGTTTCTGCTGCTTGATGAAAAGGAATTTCATAGCTGTACCAGGGTGTTTTCACCATTCTCTCCTTTCCATCCTCCACATTTCCCGCTGCATCAGGAACCAGAAATCCCACACAGTCTATAAGCCGTATTTTTCCCTGGACATCCTCTCCAATCTGAATTCTGGCAGCTTCTTTGGGAATAAATTTAGGTTCTACGGTTGTAATTAATTTTCCGGAGCCACTTAAGGGCAACTGATCGCGAATTTCATTTCTCAGATTTTCCTCCATATTAGGCAGAGCCGCCAGCTCCATGAATCTGCGTACAAAGGTGGATTTTCCTGTACGTACCGGTCCCACCACGCCTATGTAAATTTCTCCATTTGTGCGAGCCTGTATATCTTTATAAATATTATATGTATCCATAAAATACCCCTTTCCTCGTATTGCTAGATTATATGACAGACAATGGGAAAAAATACCTTTCAATTTCACGAACATTTGTTCTTGACATTTTCAAAAGACATGTTATAATAAAACCAGAATATATGTTCGATTTTGTTTTGATCACATTAAAAAAGAGGTGTTTTTATGAACGTAAATTTTTGCCTTTCTCTGGAAGAAAAATTACAGATTTTATCTGATGCCGCCAAATACGACGTTGCCTGTACCTCCAGCGGTTCTGACCGGAGAGGGAAAAAGGGCAGCCTGGGTAATTCCTGTGCTGCCGGCATTTGCCACAGCTTTTCCGCGGACGGTCGGTGTATTTCTCTTTTGAAAGTGCTGCTGTCTAATGAATGTATTTATGACTGTAAATACTGTATAAACCGCCGTTCCAATGACCGGATTCGCACGACCTTTACTCCTGAAGAGCTTTGCGATATTACCATGGAGTTTTACAAACGAAATTATATAGAAGGACTCTTTTTAAGTTCCGGTGTCATAAAAAATCCTACCTATACCATGGAGCTTATGTACCAGACGCTTTTTCTTCTACGCAGAAAATACCACTTTCGCGGCTATATCCATGCGAAAGCAGTTCCGGGAGCTGACGCTGAGATTATTGAGCGAACCGGTTATCTGGCTGACCGTATGAGCGTAAATCTGGAGCTACCTACAGAGCAGAGCCTTCATGCCCTTGCCCCCGGAAAGACGCCTCAGAGCATTATAAAGCCCATGTCACAAATACAGAGGCAAATCGTGGATTATCGGCTTTCTATTGGAAAATCTGCTGCCGTGGAACGATTTGGACAAAATCAGTATCTTTCACATACTATTTTTTCCGATGCTGAATCCCAAAATATTTCCAGTCAGGACAGGACAGCGCTGGAAACTGCTTCCGTTTCTCCTGCAGTTTTATCCACAAACACTCTGGAACCTTCTCTTCCTGCTTCTCCTCAGAAAAGCAGCTCGCGTCCTTTTGTCCCTGCAGGACAAAGTACACAGATGATAATTGGAGCCACAAAGGAGAATGATTATGAGCTTTTGAGGGTAACACAGCACATGTATCAGAAATTTGATTTAAAGAGAGTTTTCTTTTCTGCCTACATTCCTCTGAATGAAGATTCTGCCCTTCCTTCTTTAGATACAGCGCCTCCTCTTTTAAGAGAGCATCGCCTTTATCAGGCAGACTGGCTTCTGCGGTATTATGGCTTTCGCGCAGAAGACCTGCTCAGCCCTTCCCGCCCAAACTTTAATATTCTTCTGGATCCTAAGTGTGACTGGGCGTTACGGCATTTAGACATTTTCCCCATGGAAATCTCAAGTGCCTCTTACAGTGATTTACTAAAAGTTCCCGGAATCGGAAACAAATCCGCCTGGCGGATTATTCAGGCACGGCGTCAGGGTTCTCTGGATTTTTCTGCTCTGAAAAAAATGGGAGTTGTACTGAAACGGGCGCAGTATTTTATCACCTGCCAGGGAAAGATGCTGTACCGGATTCCCATAGAAGAGGACTTTATCACCCGGCAGCTCACAGGCGCAGAAAAAGAAACCTCCTGGGAGATGGAACACCCTCAAAGCTATGAACAACTTTCTCTCTTTGACCATCATTTTCTGGAAATACCGCCTACTGTAGAAGATACCTGCAAAACTGTTTCCGGGCAGCTTTAAACCTTCTTAAAACACGATTTGAATACTATATTGTAGTAGAAAGGAGTTTCTTTCATGGTAATTTTTACCTGTTCTGATAATTTTGAGGCTATGATGACCTGTATTTATGATGCCTGGGCTGCCAGGCTGGGGCATTCCAATATTCGCCTTCAGACAGAGCCTGTCGGAAACCTGGAATTGTTCTGTGAATACCGACACATTGATACAGACAGAGAAAAGGTAACAAAAGTTATACATTCTGTCCAGGAAAAAATTTCTTTCCGTGCTTATCAGTATATTTATGCTGCCACTCTGTCTTCTCATGAAAAAAAACTGGACATAATTTACCGTTTTTTAATACCCGGATTTGTCTATGGAAAAAAAATTTTGGATATGCTACATTTGCCTGAGGTGCAAAATTTGTTTGAATTACAGAGAAATGTATACAATGAAACACACAAATTCCGGGAATTTGTCCGATTTTACAGACTGGAAAATCAGATTTTATCTTCTGTAATTGAACCCAAGGCCAATGTGCTGACCCTTCTGGCTCCTCATTTTGAAGACCGCATGCCTTCAGAAGACTGGATCATCACAGACAAAAACCGGCTGCTTAGCGCCGTACACCCGAAAGACAGAAACTATATTCTGACACCTGTCACCGGTCAGGAATTAGAATATATAGAAAGCATCAAAAAACCGTTCTGATTCCTATACCAGACTGTGGAAAACCTTTTTTGATTCCGTTGCTATTCAAGAACGGACGAACACAAAATGCCAGAGAAACTTCCTTCCCCTCTGGTATCGAAAGAACATGACTGAATTTACACAAAGCTGACAGACAAAGTCAATAAAAAAGCTGCCATGCCATTCAGCAAACAGAACCTTTCTTTCTGAAAATTCCATTGCCAGTCTGGTACAGCAGCTTTTAAGACTTCATACAAGATTCTGCATCAAAGCATTTTCTCTGATCTTTTCAAGCTTATATTTACGGCTTTTTGCTCTTAAGCAAATTTTCTCTTAGCAGCCTCTACAACGTGACCTACCAATACAGAAGTGGTAACACTTCCTACACCACCCGGTACCGGAGTGATTGCTTCTACAATCGGCTCTGCTTTTTCAAAATCAACATCTCCGCAGAGTTTTCCTTCTTCGTTTACATTGATACCTACATCAATGACAACCTGACCTTCTCTTAAATAAGTGTCATCTACCACGCCTGCACGTCCTGCAGCTACAATCACAATATCTGCTTCTTTTACTACAGAGGGCATATCAACAGTTCTTGTGTGGCATACTGTAACAGTTGCGTTTTTCTTAATCAGCATCATAGCAGCCGGTTTTCCAACTACCAGACTTCTTCCGATTACAACTGCTTTTTTACCTGTGCAGTCAATGTTGTAGTGGTCCAGAATTTCCATACATGCCTGTGGTGTACATGGAGGGAAACCTACATTCTTTCCGGTAAATACACCGGACATAGAACCGTCTGTCATGCAGTCTACATCTTTTGCAGGATCCAGAGCATTTTCAATCACAGACTGATCCAGATGTTTTGGAAGAGGACGGAATAATAATACTCCGTGAATGTTGTCATCTTTGTTTACTTTCTCAATAGTTGCAAGAAGCTCTTCCTGTGTAACATCAGCCGGAAGTAAGATTTTTTCACATGCAACACCTAAAGTTTCGCAGCGTTTTGTTGCTCCTCTTTCATAGGAGATATCACTTTCGTTTTCTCCTACACGGATAATTCCCAGAGTTGGTTTTACTCCTTTTGCTTCCAATGCAGCAACATCTGCTTTGATTCTCTCATTTAATGCTGCTGTTACTTCTTTACCAAGTAATCTCTTTGCCATTTCCAGCGTCCTCCTGATAATTCTTTTTCTGTAATTATTTTAATCTGGATAATACACTTTCAAAGGTTTCGTCTGCAATCTTTGTATATTTTTCCAGCATGGCATCTGCCTTTTTATTTAATTCCTCTGCATAAGCTCTGTCTGCCATGGATTTTGTATTGATATATACATTTAAGCTGGCGCCTTTTAAAGCGGCTTTGCAGAAAGCTGCCCCTACTCCTGCATCACTAATAGCAAGAGTGGAACCTTTTGCTGCAAATTCTACAATCACTTCAATTGCCTCACAGCATTTTTCCATAATTTCCATAGGAACGGAACAGGCATCTTTTAACACGATTTCCATAACACGCGCTTTTTCTGCCTTTTCCTCTTCTGTATTTCTCGGCATACCATATGCTTTGGAAAGAGGTTCAAATACTTCTGCATCTCTTTCAATCAGACGAAGAAAATCTTTCTGGAGTTCATCGCATTTTTTCTTTAACTCCCACATTTCCTCTTCTACTTCTGCATATTTTTTCTTGCCTACGGTCAGACTTCCTACCATATTTCCCAGAGCAGTTCCCACTGCTCCGACTAAAGCAGATGCGCCGCCGCCGCCCGGAACCGGAGCTTTGGAAGCCAGCACTTCTACAAATTCGTTACATGGTACAGTTGAAAATCCCATTGTTGTATCCTCCTTAAATCCGTATCTGTTCTGAAATAACTTTAGAACAAACCGTGAATCTTTCCTGTTTCGTCTACATCAATCTTCTCAGCAGCCGGAACCTTCGGAAGTCCTGGCATGGTCATGATTTCTCCTGTCAGCGCTACAATAAAGCCTGCACCTGCAGAAATCTTTAAGTTTCTTACCGTTACTTCAAAATCTGTAGGCGCTCCCAGTTTGGTCTGGTCATCGGTTAAGCTGTACTGTGTCTTCGCTACACAGATTGGGCAGTTTCCATAGCCCAGGGCCTCTAACTGTGCTGCCTGTTTCTGTGCATTTGCAGTCAGAACCACTCTCTTTCCTCCGTATACCTTCTGTACAATCTGGTTCAGTTTATCTTCAATGCTTCCTTCCAGTTCATAGGAGAATGTAAAGTCATTTGGCTCTTCTACCAGACGGATAACCTCTTTTGCAAGGGCAATACCGCCTTCACCGCCTTTTGCCCATACTTCGGACAGGGCTACGTTTACGCCCAGCTCTTTACATTTCTGCTCTACCAGGTCAAGCTCTGCCTTTGTATCTGTTGGGAATGCGTTAATAGCAACCACACATGGCAGTTTGTATACGTTTTTGATGTTGCTTACATGTTTTAACAGGTTTGGAAGTCCCTTTTCCAGTGCTTCCAGGTTTTCATTGTTTAAGTCAGCCTTCGCTACGCCGCCATTGTATTTTAATGCACGAACCGTTGCTACGATAACGACTGCGCTTGGGTGCAGGTCTGCCATACGGCATTTGATATCCAGGAATTTCTCTGCTCCCAGGTCAGCTCCGAAACCTGCTTCTGTGATTGCATAATCGCCTAATTTCATTGCCATCTTTGTTGCAATGACAGAGTTACAGCCATGAGCGATATTTGCGAATGGTCCGCCGTGTACGATTGCAGGTACATGCTCCAGAGTCTGTACCAGATTTGGTTTCAGGGCGTCTTTTAACAGTGCGCACATCGCGCCTTCTGCATGTAAGTCATGGGCAGTTACCGGTTTCTGTTCGGAAACCTTTCCGTATGTATAACCAACAATAATACGTCCCAGTCTTTCCTTTAAGTCTGTGATATCTCTTGCCAGACACAGAACAGCCATGATCTCAGATGCTACGGTAATGTCATAGCCGTCTTCTCTTGGCATTCCGTTTGTCTTTCCGCCCATACCGTCTACAACAAAACGGAGCTGGCGGTCATTCATATCCACACATCTTCTCCAGGTAATCTTTCTTGGGTCAATGTTTAATTCATTTCCCTGATAAATATGGTTATCCAGCATTGCTGCTAAGAGGTTGTTTGCTGCGCCGATTGCATGGAAGTCACCGGTGAAGTGCAGGTTGATGTCCTCCATTGGAACGACCTGTGCATATCCGCCGCCTGCTGCTCCGCCCTTTACACCGAATACCGGTCCAAGAGAAGGCTCACGAAGAGCAACCATAACCTTTTTGCCAAGTCTTTGCATACCGTCTGCCAGACCAACGGTTGTTGTTGTCTTTCCTTCTCCTGCCGGTGTTGGGTTAATTGCTGTTACCAGGATTAATTTTCCGTTTGGCGCGTCGGATTCTTTTAATAAGTTGTAGTCGATTTTTGCTTTGTACTTTCCGTACTGTTCCAGATATTTGTCATCAATACCTGCTTTCTCTGCAATGTTTGTAATCGGCTCCATGGTACATTCCTGTGCAATTTCGATGTCTGATTTAAATCCCATTTTAAAACCTCCCTTAATATTCTATTTTATATGGCTCTATGCTGTTTTCTCCTCTGTACAGAGTCTGCAGATACACTCCTTTTCAAAAAAGCAGTCAATGGACTCTTATAGAGCATAAACACAAGAACCGTATTGACGATTGCTAATAAAACTGTCTGTACGGTACGGGTTGTATAAAGCACAGCCCATGGGGTTCCGTAATACAGGTGAAGACCAATACAGGTAAATCCCAGAGAACCCACAATTCCGTTTACAACAGCTACCCCAAGCACCTGAGGCACTCCTATCCGATTTTTTGACAGCTTTGCTACAATTCCCGGCAGAACACCTGTGAGAATTGCAGAAATGGAAATAAACGGATTTGGCGCATAGCCCTGTAAAAGACTTCCGATTAAATCTCCCAAAAATCCGCAGATACCTCCCACAAAAGGTCCAAACCAGAAACCAGCAAGATAAACCGGAGTCTGAGAAACCGTAATCCTGATGGTCGGTCCCACGGGAATGGACAATACTCTGGACAATACAATATTCATGGAGACCAAAAGTCCCGCAAATACTATGATTTTTACCTTATTTATCTTTTTCATTTGTAATAAATCCTCCTCTTTTGCTGTCTGAAGCAGCATTGCTTTTCATGACGGGCATAGTAGTTTACTACACCAAAGAGAAGAATTTATCAAATCCTTAATGTAGTAGCGGACGCAATATTGCATCGTGGAAAATCCTGGAAACCCGGACACCTTCGTTCATGGACAACTTCCCATTCCATGACACTTAACGCGCAATATCTACTCTACCAATACTTCACATTTTAAGACAGCTTTCTTTCTATTGCTTTCATCATATTGATGGAAATATCTCCCACCACAGCTAAATCCTCTGCTGCAAAGCTTGCAGCAAAATTATCAGAGAACAGAATCTGAGAAGATGGAGGAAACTCATCATCTCCTGCCCAGAGAATAAATTTAATATACAGATTGTCCATAAACTCCAGCTTATAAGAACAATCTCCTTCCTCGGACTTTTCTGCTCCCAGATGTTCCATTACTTTTGCAAACATTTCCAGCTTATTTCCATAGGAAAAAGCAAAACGCATAAGGCATCTGCCCTGGAATTGTCTGAAATACACCTCTCCCCAGGGAACATCGTGATAAGTAATAAATTTTCCAGAGAAGGGTGTCTGAAATCGCTCCGCCATATACCGGATAATCAGAATTTTCACATTCATAGCATCTGCAAGGGGATACACACCAATGGTATCTTCTACAGGCTGAATCTCATAGTCCGGGAATGAAACCAGATAAGTGCTTCCCATGAGATGAACAGTGAAATTCCCGGTTGCTTCATCATAAGGAAAACCTGTTCTTTCACTGATTTCCTTTGGGTTCATACTCTTATATGCATTTAAATAATGCTCATAGGGACGCTGTTCCTTGCTGTCTTTTGCATAATCAAAATTCATACTTTCACCTCGGATAATTATAGTTAAAACTCATGATTCCTGTACACTGGACGGAAACAGAGAAGTATCTGTATGCGGAATAAAGCAGCATGCCACAAACTCGTCCATATAAGAGGGCACTGTAGACAGCTCCAGATACGTCATATTTGACGCCAGGTCATAACACTTTCTTTCCGCATCTCTTGAAAGCAGCATGGTATATGCGCCTGCAAGAGAAGAATTGCCAATATAGTGAAATTTCTCAATAGGAATATCCGGAAACATACCAATCCGCACAGCATTTTCCATATTGATTCCGCTGCCGATACCGCCTGCTACATAGACATCGTCAATCATTTCCACTTCAAAGTCTATAGAAGCCAACATAGTACGGATTGCTGAGAAAATCGCACCCTTGGCACGAATAAAGTTATCAATATCCACTTCATTAATTTCCACGTCTTTGACAGAACCAGCCTCTTCTTCAAAGGCCAGGACATAGCTGCCCATACCGTATTCATCATGACGGACACGTTTTCCCTCCCGGACAAATTTACCCTTGGGATTAATAATGCCTGTACGAAATAACTCTGCAATAACGTCAATAATACCGGAACCGCATAAACCAATGGGCTTTTCTCCCTCTTTTCCAATCACACTGTAAGAGGGATCCATGGTTTTTTTGTCAATGGTACATGCCTCAATAGCGCCGTCTGTAGCTCGCATACCGCAGCTGATATCCCCGCCCTCAAAAGCAGGACCTGCTGAACATGCACAGCTCATCATAAAATCAGAATTACCGAATACCAACTCTCCATTTGTACCAAGGTCAATAAACAGGGAAAATTCCGGACGATTCCAAAGCATACTTACCAGAGTACCTGCTGTAATATCTCCGCCTACATAGCTTCCGATATTAGGAGCTATAATGATATGGGCATCACGGTTAATGTGAATACCAATATCAGAGGCAAAAAGAGAATTGGTTTTATAGAAGGTAGGAATATAAGGCTCCATACGAATAGGATCCCCCTCCATTCCTGCCATCAGGTGATTCATGGTAGTATTTGCAGCAACTGCCATACGATAAATATGTTCTGGCAGGAAACCGCTTGCACGACACATCTGTTCAATAAGCGGATTAATGGTTTCCTCAATAATGGCTTCCTGAAGCTTTTTGCTGCCTCCTGGCTTCATGGATTCAATAATCCGGTTAATGACATCTGCGCCATAACGAATCTGTCCGTTTCCGGCAGATGCCTTTCCGATAATTTCTCCGGTAAGCATATTAATTAAAAGGGCTGACACGGTTGTAGTACCAATATCAATGGCAAGACCACCGATAACAACCTCTGCGTCCTTTGGATATACGTCATAGACAAAAATATCTCCAGCAGAAGAAGTTCTTGCCACACAGCGCACCTCAAAATGGCTGTCACGGAATACCCTCGCCATTTTTGTCAGTACCTGATAAGGCAATCGAACAGAAGTTGCCCCTGTCTGTTTTTTAATGGCACGGACCAGACGCTCATTGTCCGGCATGGTATCATCCAGAGATGGCACCTCCATGGATATCTCCAGAATTTCCATACTGTTTGTTAAGGCAAGACCTGCTGCCTCCAAATCATTTTTTGCGTTTTCAAAAATGGCAATTTCTTCTTTGGAGCTTAAATCCGCAACTTTCATTCGGCTGCGGTAAGCAGATGCTATATCGGGTACTTCTACCGCAACATCACCCATAATCTTACTTACACATGCCAATCTCCAGCCGTTTCCATATTCCTCATCTGAAATATGCCGTGTTTTGGGGGAATCCAGTTCTCCGTCCACTAATTTTACCTTGCATTTCCCGCAAGATGCATTTCCGCCGCATGGGGCATCAATAGCTACATTGGTTTTGCGCGCTACATCTAAAAGGTTTTCACCTTCCTGGGCAAAGGTCGTGACATCTTCGCCGCTTCCGAATTTAAAAGTCACTTTAAACATAGGAACTCTGCCTTTCTCTTTCTTGTATATAGGGGCTGCCCCATAAGACAACATTGTGCTTCATGTGGCACCCCCTAAATAGGAATCTTATTATAGTCTATCTGCAGACCAGATTAGATTTCCAGGTAAGAATCTGCATATAAAGTATTGTTTTTAAATACATCACAGGATTTGATTGTTTCCATTAATCTTAAATCACAAGGATTTACAATAGCGGAAGTTAAGCCCTGCATCATGCACATAGCTACTAAAGCAGAGTCCATAATCGGACGGATATGTTTTGGCATACCGTTGGAGTTATTGGACAGACCACCTGTAGAGTTCAGTCCCATATCACTGAACATTTTGATTGCTTCCAGAACTTCCATCTGTTTGTCCTGCATACCTTTTACAACCAGGAATAACGGGTCGAACCATAAATCAGTTGGTTCCATACCCAGCATCATACCTCTTTCCAGCATGTTCTGGCAGTGCATCATACGCTCGTCATTGTCTGCTGCAATACCTTCTGCAGAGCAAAGAGCGATAACGATGGCATCGTTTGCTGCAGCCAGGTCGATGTTTTCAATTCTTCCGCCTGCATCAGCAGAGTTTACGATTGGTTTTCCTTTGCTTCTGTTGTATACAGAAATACCAGCTTCGATTGCTTTTTTATTTGCTGTATCCAGAGCCAGAGGAACGTTGTCGAAATTAGACTGAATCAGCTGTACAGCCCATTTCATTAAGTCTTCACCATCATTTTCAGCAGGTCCGATGTTTACGTCCAGGTATGTAGCACCTGCATCTAACTGCTCTTTTGCACGTTTTAAAATTGGTTCCGGGTCACGTTCAGCCATAGCTTTACGGATAGATGGGGAAATACAGTGAATTCTTTCACCAATTGTAACAAATTTAGCCATAATACTTCTCCTTTTATATAAATTAATATTTTTAGCCTGTTATTTTCTATCTATTCAACTTCTGCTGCCCCTTTTGAACGAATACATCAAACAAAAAAACGGGGAATTCAGAAGAGGATTCAGATTCAGGAGAGCGGGCAGTTCCGAAGAACTGCCGCTTCCATAAAGAAGAGATGTATTCCCTTCTGCAAGTCAGCCTGCCAAAGCCGTCTTATGCAAACATTAAGCTGTTAAATCTTTCAGGAATTTTACTAACTGTACAGCTTCCAGAGGAGCTACAATGATTTCCCAGCCAGGAAGTTTTGCTTCGATATCGCCTTTTAATACGGCAACTTTACCTGGGATAACCAGTTTTCTGGATTTTACTTTGCCTTCTACATTTTCCTGAATGTAGTTTGCTACAGATGTAGAAGATAATTTACCTGCTGCCCATGCTGTTAATACGGAAAGTCCGCCTGCATCAGAGATAATCAGGTTACATGGTACGCCGGAGCGTTCCAGTTCACCGGAAACAACAAAGTATGTAAGAGCAAAGTCTACTGTTGTCAGGCAGATAGAATTTTCATCTGCACCGTTTAATGGGTAGATGCCTGGTTCAACCTTCATTGGTTTCTGTGGGTCTGTGAATACGTTCTGTCTTAAACCGAATAATGGAAGAGCTTCTGCATAATCCAGAGTTTCCATAACAACGATAGAACCATATTTTACAGTGAACAGAGAAGCCAGTGCCTGCTGCAGAGTTCTGTCACCATGAGCAATTACTGCCAGGTTTACAATTGTCGGATAACCAAAGGTTCTGTCCTGATCTTTTACAGATGCACGACGAATCTGTACTGCATTTGCATATGCTTCTTTTACAGATGCTCCTGTTGCATCAATTACCAGATTCTTGTTTCCTGCTTTTTCCAGAGCTGCAACGGTATCATAGATCTCGTTTAAGTCAGCACCTGCAACACCAAGTACAACACCTGCTGCTGTAGCAACTTCGCTCATTGCTGCGTAGTTTGCTGCTGTAGCGCCGTTTAAGATCGGTTTGCCGTCTTTGCATACTTCCAGAGCTGCTTTTGCAACTTCGACATCTTTACAGCCAAGAACCAGAGTTCTGCCAAGAGCTGCTGCTTTTTTGACCATTTCCACATAGCGGTCTTTGTCAGAGCCGTCTTCATAATTTACATAAATCATTTCAACATGCATTCTTTCACCGATACGGTCATAGTCAACTTTCTGGATTTCTGCCAGTTTTGCATCTACTGCTGCGTCGTCCATGCATGTGCAAAGAGCAACTGCATATCTGGTTTTGCTTACATATGTTTTTTCATGTCTGAATAAAACAGTTTCTCCACCCAGGCTGTATTCGTTTTCACCTGCACCAACTTTAATTGTTTTCATTGGCGGTGCTGTAGCCTCTGACAGTTCAGCCAGCGCTTCATCAGACATATGCGGACATTTGGAGATTTCCAAAGCGCCCTGTGCCACCTTCATGGCAAATGCCATACAAGTAGGACAGCCACATTCTTTACAGTTTTTCTTTGGTGTCATTTTAAAGATTTGAATACCTGTTAATGCCATTTCTATTTATCCTCCTGTTTTACGATTACATTAATTCTTTAATCATTTTTGAGATTGTTGCAACAGACTGAGGATGTTTCAGAATAACAGCGTCAGAACCAGATGCTAATACAGCAGCAGCTGTCTGAACTTCCATACTGATACCTCTGTCTTCCAATGGACCCCATTCAGGCATATCTTCTTCAGATGCCATAGCTTCTTTTACGCTCCAGGATTCATCAGCTACAGTTGTGATAATAGGCATCTGTAACATATTGTCGTTCTGAGATAATGCAGCGCCTTTGATACGATCCATTGTAGATACTACATATTCAAAACCGTATCCAACAGCAGCAGACCCAACGTTCATAACAATATCCTGTGCCTTAACACCTAACTGTGTCATTACAACATTTAACTGTTTTGCAAGGTTGATATCTACAGCAGATTCAGCCCCAACCTTCTGGTTATAAGCAAGTCCTGCAGCAGCTCCAACTGCTTTATAGTTTTCTTCTCTAGCAGAAAGAACCAGAGCATTTTTGCCCTGTAATACTTCGGCAACTTTTGGAAGTAATTCAGAATCTTTTTCGACATTTTTGCAGCCTTCTACCACTAATGGGCATGTAACTGCTTCCGCAACTTCTTTTACTACCTCGATTAATTCATCAACAGATTTGTCTGCTCCGTTAGGATCTCCGCCTTCCAGACGTAAGCATACAAAGTCAGCGCCTTCCATAGCTTCTGCTTTTTTTGCAATTTCAGCCATAGTAGAAGCGCCTTCATAAAATTTCTGAATACCAGGGATTTCAGCTAATCCCATATCTGAGATTTCAGCACCTACTTTTGGTGCATTTTCCATAGGTGCGTCAAATGTGTAAAAAGGAAAAGTACATTCTCCTCCTAATTTGATTGCTTTGTCCCCGCAGCCAATTTCAACTGTGTTAATGTTTGCATTGAATTTCTGTGGTTTCTGATTAAACGGCATTTCCATTAGCCTCCTTCATATTATTTATAACCGGCAAATACTTATGGCAATCCGCATTCACCGCTTACATTATACTACAATACAGGTAATATTGACAAGTTTCCCCAGTAATATTTGGCGAAAACTTTCCTAATTTTACCTAATAAATACCTGTTTCTCTCACAGGAATTTAGAGTGATTTTATCAACTTTTTCTGATATGGAAACGGGAGTTTTCCCGTCAGAGGCAAACTCCCATTTCCGATTTATAAAGCATTTCTTATTACATCATTGGTTCCATAGAAAGTGCCGGGTGATTCTTTTCTGTCAGGAATGCAACCAGTGTTTCCGGATCTGTTGCGATTGTTTCATCACCAATCATGTCTGTAAAGTTGTCAATTCCGTAAAGTTCTTTTGCTGTAGCATTTACTCTTTCGGCAACTGTTTCTTTTAATTCTTTCGGCATCCATACGATACGTTCAATACCGCCTTCTGCCTTCATGAATTTCTTGGAACCGATAAAGTGTTTACCATGTCCCATAAATCCGGGAGTCTGAACACCGCCGCCTGTCATGGAAGCCAGTTCAGGGAAGGTCATTCCAAGAGGCGTCATACCTGCATACTCACGGTTTGTAATAACCACACCATTAGAGAATGGTTCGATACCGCAAATACATTCAAAGCAACCGCAGGAAGTCATTGGTTTTTCCATAATGGAGTACAGAGATACGTCCTGCAGAGCGCCCTGAGAGAATTTCTGTACAGCTTCATTTACGTCTTCATATTCACCGATTCTTTCATCGATTGGTCTTTCTTTTGTAATAACCTGACAAGGTCCGTTTGGATCAAGTTCATTTGTAGCTTTTGCATCTAACCATGAAACCGCTCCACAAAGTCCCAGACGTTCTGGTGTAACAACACATACGTGAGATGGAGAGAATGCCTGACAAAGAATACAGCTGTAGTAAACATCAACAGATTCATCTGTCAGAGATTTCAGACGGTCATCACGTTTGTCGAATGTTGGAATTGCAACTTCATGACGAATTCTTGTACATTCAGCCGGATCTGTGTAAATAACAACTTCACACTTATCAACAACTGCGTCAAATTCATTTTTAACAGAAGCATATAATACTTCACCGATATGTTTAATACGGAATCCTGCGTTAAATGCATCTTTGCTGATACGGATACGCTGCATATCACGCTGACCTGTATGATATACACCTTCGATGCAGTTAATGTAGTTGTGGAATTTACGCTCAATAACAGGTTCAAAGTCAGGCTGCATATTCTTTCCTGCAACTTTAACAACATAAGCAATGCTGTTTTTACTTCCTAATTCCATTTCATCTGCTTCCGGACCAACAACAGTAATCTTGTGGTCTTCGATTTCAGATGCATCTACAGTCTGTACTAATTCCGCACAGTCTACACGGGAGCCGTCAAATTCTACCTGCATATCGCCGCGGCGGATAATTTCACCTTCAAATGCAGAAGCGAATGCAACCGGAATATCAATGTTTGTAATTTTAATCTTGATGTCACGAGCTTCCAGAGATGTTGCATTAAATTTGCTTACATCTGTCTGTACGATTAAGCTCTTCGGTACTTCAGATACGCCTTCCTGATTTGTGATAACCGGGAAGCCCAGAGCAATAGCGCCTGCTCCGCATGCAACGATTACATCGTTTAACGGTGCAAATGCGTTTACGAATGCCGGGACACGTTCCATAGTGTATTTCATTAAGTTTCCTGCATCTCCAGGTGTAATATTACCAAAGATCAGAGCTGCTCTTAAAGCAACAGATACTACATGGATAACAGAAGTTACGTCTTTTCCTAATGGAATAACACGGACGTTTGCACCTGTCTTCATACCTGCTTCTGCAAGCTGGTCAATCACATCACCTACTAAGGTTACCAGGATACCCTGTGCCTGGTAGCTCTTAACTAATGCAACGGCATCTTCTGTTGTAGGAGCTTTTCCAAGAATAACAGCAACACCCGGGATATCACCTGTTACAAGTGGGACACCCAATTCACGGATAACAGCATCTGCCAGATGTCCGTAGCATGGTTCTTCGTATGGAGTTGCTCCGTCAATGTATTTCAACACTTCGATAAACTCTGCGCACAGAGCGGTTGCAACACCGGACATAAAGATGTCATGTGTTCTCATCTCTCTTGTCATAAGAGTTTTTACAACACCTAATGCTTCTTTTAATTCTCCTAATGTACCAACTTTTACACCTGTTACTGCGTAGTAGCATGGTAAGCTGTATGCTGTGTTCGGGAAACTGATTGCTTTGTCAGCGCCGTGCTGTTCAATTGCTGCATTGATAGCGCCTTCAGTTAAACCATAGACAGCGTCATTTCCACTAAATACTGTTTCAAATAATGTCAATGTCTTTTCCTCCTAACATTCTCATAATCCCTGATCGATTATGTTCTTAATCTTTGTGATTTCTTCTTTTACTGTATTGCTGAAATCGTAAGGGGATTTACCCTGACGGTCAGCGTCCATAACCTCTGTGTTATAGTGAATGAAGCCCAGAAGATCTTCTGCCGGAATACGGCTTCTTACAAATTCCTCGTCCTCCTGATTCCGAACTTTGTTTGCCACTACACGAACCTGCTTGACGCCCAAATCCTCTGCCAGACGCTTTACATTTTTGTAAGTCTGCACACTTCTGGCTCCCGGCTCAATGACTACAATGAACTGATCCATGGATTCTGTGGTTCCCCTTCCCAGATGCTCCAGACCTGCCTCCATATCCAGAATTACCACATCATCTCTGTGAAGAACCAGGTTGTTGATAATTCTTCTGAGCATTACATGCTCCGGACAGACACAGCCGCCTCCACCGGTTTCTACAGTGCCAAGGACTAAAAGTCTGACACCATTTACCATTTTGGAATAAGTATCCGGAATATCACTCACCTGAGGATTCAGCTTATAAAACTGATTATCCGCCCCGCTTCCGGTTCTCTCCTCAATGAGCTTTCTCATCTTTGTAATCGGGACAATGGAATCCAGTGTTTCTTCATCAAAACCCAGCGCCAGCCCCAGATTTGCGTCCGGATCCACGTCTGCTGCCAGTACATGCTTTCCTTCTTCTGCATACAGACGGGCAAGAGTTGCCGCAAAAGTTGTTTTTCCTACGCCGCCTTTTCCTGTAACTGCAATTTTCATGTCATTCACCTTTCCTAGTTATGTTTCCGGAAGCCCTTTTTCAGGCGCTTCCGGTTTTGACGCTCTTAGATACCAAGGGCAGCTCTCTTCTCTTCGATTCTTGCTATCATGGCATCGCCTAATTTATCAATATCTTTTTCTACAGTAAATGCTGCTTCACACCACTGTCTTGTACCATTTGTCAGGATTTCAACCATTTCGCTGGAACCTGAAGCATATGGATCAACACCCAGGTATGTATCCAGACCGGAACCGATAACGTAGTTACCGATAGATACCGCTTTCTCAGACATCCATTCAGGCGCACATCCCACTACAGGAAGCTGAGAAATACGTAATCCGGAGTCTTTTGCCAGAGTTGCAGCCAGAACCAGCATACGGGAAATATCCACGCAGGAGCCCATGTGAAGTACTGGAGGAATATCAGCCAGTTCACAGACTCTCTTCAGACCATCACCACAGATATCTTTTGCTCTCTTATCCATAAGACCTGCTTTTGCAGCAGCCTGTGCAGAACAGCCGGAAGCAATAACAATGATATCGTTTGCAAGAAGCTTCTTCATCAGTTCGATGTGTGCAAGGTCAGGACGAACCTTCGGGTTGTTACAGCCAACCATAGCAACTGCACCGCGAAGTACACCAGATGTAATACACTGTAATAACGGTTTTGTTGTTCCCAGTTCATCAACCTGAGAGTTTGTAACACCGTCCAGAGCTTTTACGATAGCTTCTGTAGAATAACCAACGGTTGCCTTCTGTTTCATTTGCGGAATGTATACCAATTCCGGTTTTCTGTTTTTAAAGTTCTCAATAGCTAATTTTACGATTTCTGTAGCTTTTTCCAGTGCTGTGTGAGCATCGAAACGGATAAAGTCAGAATCCGGCATCTGAGCAATTGGAGAAGTTGTGATGAATTTTGTATGGAAACATTTGCTTAAAGGTCCTAATGCCGGGAAGATACACTGTACGTCAACAACAATCGCTTCACAAGCACCTGTCAGTACAACGTTTTCCTGCTGTAAGAAGTTACCTGCCATTGGAATACCACGACGCATTGCAACTTCATTGGAAGTACAGCATACACCGGAAATTGTGATTCCCTTAGCGCCCATTTCTTTTGCGTATGCAATCATTTCCGGGCTGTCAGCAACTTCACAGATCATTTCGGAAAGGCTTGGGTCATGACCGTGAACAACAATGTTTACATTTTCTTCTACCATAACCCCAAGGTTTGCTTCTGTTTCAACTGGTTTTGGTGTTCCGAATAATACATCGGAAAATTCTGTTCCCATCATGGAACCGCCCCAACCATCAGAAAGTCCCGCACGGATAGACTGTTTTACCAGCGCTTCCGGTTTGGAAGAACATCCCATATGAGCCATATGTAAGGAACGGGAAACTTCACGGTCAATTGCGTGAGGCGCCAGTTCGTTTTCTTCCCACAGCTTCTGCTGAGATTCCGGAGCTCTCTTTAAGAATCTCTGAGTTCCGAATGGTTTACCATATTCCATAAGACCTTCCAAAGCAACCTCATGTGCCAGGTCATAAATATCTTTTCCTTCTGTTTCGATATCCCATTCTTTTGCGATACGAATCAGTTTTTCAGGGTCTTTTACTTTGTAGCAACCGTCTGCTGATGCCTCATATAAGGTATGGCAGATTTCACGACCGTGGTCAGAGTGTGTTGCTGCTCCGCCTGCTGTAAATTTCAGGTAGTTACGTCCTACGATGCCGTGTACGTCGCAACCGCAGATTCCTCTCGGAGCTTTTTTTGTAATACGGCATGGTCCCATAGTACAAATACGGCAGCAAATGCCTTCTTCTCCGAATTTACAATGTGGTCTGATTTTTTACACGAGCCTGCCAGGAATCAGCGCCGACTTTTGCGCCTGTTTCCAGAAGTCTCGCAGTAGCAGCTTCAAATTCTTCTACTGTAGTTAATCTGAATTCACTCATGAATATCCTCCTTTTATTGTCGCCTCTTTTTCAAATATTTCGAAGTGGCTTGCTTCATTCAACAAGCAGGCGGATTCTGTTCCCCTATCCGCCCCAGGGGGTTATCAGCTTTATAAAAAAACCTCTCTCCCCGGTGCATCTGCCCCAGACAGAGAGGGCAAAAAGCTTTCGCTTTCTTTAAAATCCCAGTTTGTCAACAATTTCCCGCACAGCCTTTTTCACCGGTGAATCCTCCGGCAGTTTTACGGTAGGAGTTCCATCGCAATCATATTCAAACACGGTTTCGTCCTGAGGAACAACCCCCAGAAGCTCCAGTCCCTGTTTTTCAATTTCTTCTCTGGTTCCTTCATTCAATACTCCGCCAGGTGCGCGGTTAATAATCAATCCAACCTTCTGAGGGTGCATATCGCACTCTTCAATCAGCTTTGCAATTCTTCCCACAGCCTGCACACCCCTGCGTGAACAGTCGCTGACCAAAATTGCTGTCTGCATACTCGGAAGTACGCCTCTGCTGATGTGCTCCATACCCGCTTCATTATCCACGATAATGTACGGATAATGTCTTTGAAGTTTCTGTAACTGCGCCTGCAAAAGTCCATTTACAAAGCAGTAGCAGCCTTTCCCCTGTGTACGTCCCATAACCAGAAGGTCGAAATCATCGTCCTCAACCAGCGCGTCATCAAACTTATATTCCATATAATCCGCTTTGGTCATTCCAGCCGGAATCGGATTGTCTTTTGCCATTTCTGACCTGGCAACCTCTTCCCGAACCTCACCCAGAGTTGCTTCCACTTCCACGCCGAGAACCTCATTTAAGTTAGAGTTTGCATCTGCGTCTACTGCAAGAATCGGACCCTTTCCCTTTTCACCAAGGTACTGAATGATAAGCCCGGTCAATGTTGTCTTACCTACGCCGCCTTTTCCGGCAACCGCAATTACATGCGCCATAAAGGGCACCTCCCAAATTCTATACTATATTGTTTCAAATTATACCAATGTGCGAAGACCTGAACGATCAATAATTTCAGATACATCTTTCCATTTGTTCAGAGCATACAGATGGATACCTTCAATACCGCATGCACGATATTCATCAATCTGACGGATTGTATATTCAATACCAGCTTCTCTGAATCTTTCTTTCTTACCTTCCACATCTGCATCAAATGGATCTTTTACGAATGGGTTCGGGAAAATCCAGTTTCTGGAGATGATTTCGCAAAGTTCACGAGGCATTACGCATGCGTTGCGGGACAGAGCCATGTTGATGGTAGCTGCCTGGTCTAAGATAGGCATAATACCAACATCTACCGGCATTGTGATTCCTGCACAGCGGATAGCATCTAACCAGTATTTGAACTGTTCCATATCCCAGCAAAGCTGTGTCATAATATAGTCAGCGCCATTGTCCTGTTTCTGTTTCAAAACAGCAATATCCGCTTCCAGGCTACGGCAGGAAATATGTCCTTCCGGTGAACCTGCTACTGCGATTTCAATTTTGTCGCCGAATTCTTTACGAACATATGCTACCAGATCTGTTGCATAAGCAAAATCTCCGCCTGTTCCTGTCCAGCCGAAAGGAAGGTCACCACGAAGAGCCAACATGTGATCTACACCGTTGTCCAGGTAGTTCTGTAACTGTTCTTTGATTCCTTCTGCTGTATTTCCGATGCAGGTAAAGTGTGTTACAGGAATGGTGCCTGCATCTTTAATCATTTTACATACATCCATGTTTTTACCGACATTTGTACCGCCGGCACCGTATGTACAGGAAATATATTCCGGTTTGTACTTGCAAAGATGCTCAATGGTACCCGGAAGATTTTCCATTCCCTTGTCTGTTTTTGGCGGGAAAAGCTCAAAAGAAAGGAGCATTTTCTCTCTCATTGCATCTGATAATTTCATAATTTCTACCTCCGCATATTGTAATTTGTTATTTTAAGGTATTACCCATTAAAATCTTATTCGCAATCCAGTTTCACAAGGCTGTTTGCCAAATCCACCATAAGGATTCTGCCTTCAATCACTTTGGTTTCGCCCATAATATCCCGAAGAATTACCTTATCTCCGTCCACATCAATACGGCTTACCATTTTACAGATTACAGTATTGTCACTTTCCTTCTGAACAGTTGCAAGACACATATTAAGCCTCCTTTAAATGTTCTTTTACCAGTGTCAAAGCCAGTCCCAGACGCATATTTCCCTTCTGGAAATCCGCTACGCCTTCTTTGATTGTCTTTGCAGCATCTTCCATACCCATTTTTTTCAGGTTTTCAGCCATCTGATCCAATTCTTCTGCATGGTGCTCATTGTGAGAGAGCATGTAATTGAGCAGTGCCACTACTTCGTCTGTACAACTTCCCTGACAGCCCTCGCCGCAGTTTGTGCAATGCTCGTGAGTATGACCATGGTCATGATGATGATCATCTCCTCCATGAGGAATTACATTTCCATTTTCATCTTTAATTAAATGCATATTCCAATCCTTTCTGCGCCTGTTTTTGTATTTGGGCGCAATGAATGACAAATAATTTATCAATTATCCTCATTATACATGTTTTCCATGTTTTTATCAAGATATTTTATGTTTTTTTCTGTATCCAACTTGTAAAACTTTTCAAAAAATGCCTTTCACTATTCCCTGTTTTGTGCATTTCTCCAAAGTTTCTTTTGGCAACTGCAAAAAAGCATTGTTCCCTCTGTTGTTTCTCTTCTTTCTATTCCTGCGGCTATACGGCACTTTTCCTGTATTTTTCCCACGGATTCTGTATATTTTTGAACAATCTTTCTGCTGTTTTTCTAAAAGAATTTAATAAAATCGTATCACATTTTTCACATTTTCATGGTATACTGAGTGGGAGTTTTTAAGGAGGGTTATTTTATGTCTTTTGACAACCATGTGATTCAGCTAAATGATACAAAAGAAATGCCCATGCTGGGACTTGGAGTTTATAAAGCAACGGATGACGGAGAGCTGAAGCAGGCAATAAGCTCTGCTGCAGCTTTGGGATACCGGTTAATCGACACTGCTTCTTTTTATAAAAATGAAGAAGGCGTGGGAAAAGCCATAAAATCTCTTGGGCTTCCCAGAGAAGAACTGTTTGTCACTACCAAAATCTGGAACACTGCCCAGCGCATCGGCGATATTGAGGACAGCTTTAATCGCAGCCTGGAAAGACTGGGGCTTGATTATGTGGATTTATATATGATCCACTGGCCGGTACCGGGGTGCTTCTGTGATACCTGGAAGGTGATGGAAAAATTGCAGGCAGCCGGAAAAATCAAATCTCTGGGTGTTTCTAATTTCTCTATTGCTGATTTAGAGCTTTTAAAAACAGTTTCCGATGTTGTACCTGCTGTAAACCAGGTGGAATTTCACCCCCTGTTCAATCACCCGAAGCTGCTTTCCTACTGCCAGGCAAACGGCATCGCAGTACAGGCATATGCTCCTTTGGCAAGAGGCGCCTATCTGCAAAGTCCTCTGATGATTGAAATCGGAAAACGCTACGGAAAAACTCCGGCACAGATAGGACTCCGCTGGCTCGTTCAGCAGCAGATTGCCGTAATTCCAAAGTCCACACACCCGGAACGACTAAAGGAAAACAGCCTGATTTTTGATTTTTCTCTTTCTGATGAAGAAATGACAGCCATTACAGCCATGGACGCAGGACAGCGGATTGCCGGAATCCCTGAAGATATGATTCCCTACATAAAATAAAGCAATAAAAACGGAGTTCCAAAAAGGAGCTCCGTTTTTTCTATTTTTCCCAGGCACTGTCCCAGGATTCTATTTTCTTATCTCTCACCATAAGTTCTTTTACTGCCTCCGCAGGATTTTTCCCTTCAAAAAGCACACGATTTACCTGCTGGATAATAGGCATTTCCACCCCGTATTTCCGGGAAAGCTCCAATCCCGCTTTTGCGGAATACACCCCTTCTACCACCATGTTGACTTCTTTCATAGCTTCTTCCATGGTTCTTCCCTGTCCCATGAGAAAACCTGCTTTTCGATTCCGGCTATGACGGCTGGCACAGGTAACAATCAAGTCCCCGATACCTGACAGCCCATAAAAGGTGTCAGCCCTTGCTCCCATAGCAATGCCCAGACGGGAAATTTCCGTAATTCCTCTGGTAATCAGAGCCGCCTTTGTGTTATCTCCATAGCCCAGTCCATCTGCGGTACCTGCCGCCAGGGCAATGACATTTTTCAGAGCACCGCCAAGCTCAATTCCCAGAATGTCTGGGCTGATATACACTCGAAAAACAGGACTCATAAAAATATTCTGCAGATATTCTGCGGTTTCCCGGCTTCTTGCCCCTACCACACAGGTCGTGGGCAGTCCCCGGCTGACCTCTTCTGCATGACTGGGCCCGGACAGCACGCAGGCACAGGATCCGGGAATTTCTTCCTCTATCATATCTGTCAGAGTAGTCAGGGTATGCTCTTCAATCCCTTTGGCAACATTGACAATCAACTGTCCCTCTTTCACATAGGGACGCATTTTCTTTGCTGTACTGCGTACAGCTACAGAAGGTACGGCAAGCACCAGCACGTCCCTCTCTTTTAAGGCCGCTTCAAGGTCTGCGGTAATTTCCAGCTTTTCAGGAAGCAGCACCTTCGGAAGCTTTTCCCTATGCTCCCGTTCCCGTGCCAGCTCCTCTGCCTGTTCCTTTCTGTGAGACCACAAAATTGTATCATGTCCGTTTTCGGTCAGCAAAATAGCAAGAGCCGTTCCCCAGCTTCCTGCCCCAAATACACTTACCTTAGCCAAAACACTCACCTCTTTTTCCCGAGAAATATCTTGTTTTCATTTCCATGAAGCAGGCGCACAATATTCTGTCTGTGCCGCCAGTATGCCAGAATCATCAGCCCCACAGCTATGGCGTACATCTCATAAAGCGCCGACTGTGTACAGTTATAGGTTCCCATCTGCCCAAAAATCACCAGAGCCACCACAAAGCCCAGATACCCCAAAAGAGAACCCAAGGACACATAATGGGTCAGAAAAAATGCGGCAAAAAACAGCACGGCACACACCAGAAACAGCCGCCAGTCAAAAGCAAGTAAAAGCCCTACAGATGCTGCAATTCCCTTTCCGCCTTTAAACTTCAGATAAAAAGGAAAATTATGTCCTAAAATACAGCCTGCCCCTGCATAAAGTTCTAGCAAAAGCAAATCCTCTCCTGCATGGGAGGCAAAAATCAGACGGATCATCCAGATGGCTGCCACACATTTTAAGCAGTCCCCTAAAAGAGTCAGGGCACCCGCCTTTTTCCCCATAGTACGCAAAGCATTGGTACTTCCTGCATTTCCGCTTCCGTGTTCCCGGATATCAATCCCCTGTTTTTTTCCATAGATATAGGAGGTCTGAAACAGTCCGCATACATATCCTACTGCCAGACAAATCATACGCAACAACATTTCTTTTTATTCTCCTTCTTTACGCTCACGGATAATAAATTTCAGGGAAGTCCCCTTAAATCCAAAGGCCTCTCTGATTTTATTTTCCAGGTATCTTGTATAGGAAAAGTGCATCAGTTCCTTGTCATTTACAAAAATTACAAAGGTAGGCGGCTTTACAGCTACCTGTGTGGTGTAGAAAATTTTCAGGCGCTTGCCTTTATCAGAAGGCGGCTGCTGCATGGCAATGGCCTCTGTAACAATTTCATTTAACACACCGGTCTGAATCCGCAGGGTCTGATTTTCCAGCACCATATCAATGGTTTCAAACAACTTCGGAATTCTCTGTCCCGTCTGAGCGGAAATAAACATAATTTCCGCATAAGGCATGTAAGAAAGAGTTTCCCGCACCTTATTTGTGAATTTGTAAATGGTTTTGTCATTTTTCTCAATGGCGTCCCATTTGTTTACAGCAATGACAACACCTTTTCCTCTGTCATGGGCAATTCCTGCGATTTTGGCGTCCTGCTCGGTCACGCCTTCTGTGGCGTCAATCATCATAACCACCACATCTGCCCGCTCTACTGCCGTTACAGTACGGATAATGCTATAGCGCTCCAGCTCTTCCTTAATCTTATTTTTCCGACGCAGTCCTGCTGTATCGATAAATGTGTATTCTTTGCCATTGTATTCCACAAGAGTGTCAATGGCATCTCTGGTAGTGCCGGCAATGTTGGAAACAATTACACGATCCTCTCCCAGAATCTTATTAATAAGGGAGGATTTTCCTACATTTGGCTTTCCAACCACGGCAATTTTCGGAATGTCGCTTTCCTCTTCCTCTCCCGCATGTTCGTCAAAATGCTCCACAACCTTTTCCAGCATATCGCCGAGTCCCAGCATGGAAGCAGCGGAAATAGGCACCGGCTCTCCGATTCCCAGGTTGTAAAATTCATAGATGTCCATCATAAATTTCTGGAAACTGTCCACCTTATTTACCACTAAAACCACCGGCTTGTTACTTCTCCGCAGCATATCTGCTACTTTAGCGTCTGCGTCCACCAGCCCCTGCCTTACATCTGTCATAAAAATAATCACGTCAGCCGTATCAATGGCAATCTGTGCCTGCTCTCTCATCTGGGACAAAATAATATCCTTACTTTCCGGTTCAATACCGCCGGTATCTATCATGGTAAAAGTCTTGTCAAGCCAAGTCACTTCCGCATAAATTCTATCCCTTGTCACTCCGGGCGTATCCTTTACAATAGAAATTCTCTCTCCTGCCAGCGCATTAAAAAGAGTAGATTTTCCTACATTAGGCCTGCCAACTATTGCTACAATCGGTTTGCTCATACATTGTTCTCCTTTTATGTGTTCTCTCTGTTTCCTGTTCCAAAACCGCGGTCACAAAATCAGCGCCGCTCTCTTCTACAATTTTCACAGGAACTCCCAGTTCCTGTTCTATCTCTTCTACGGTTTTATCGTCTAAAAAGATTTCCTCTCCGCTTCTCAAAAGATTGCAGGGCAGAAGCAGATATTCTCCCAGTTCCTGTCCCTTTAACTGAGCCAGAATGTCCTGACCTGTAAGAAGTCCGGATACCGTAATGCTCTCTCCAAAGAAATCGTTGCGGATTTCATAGCCTTTGATATCCATGTTGGGATATTTTTTTTGAATCTCTTTTGCATATCCCATAATGCATGGATAGGCAAGGCGTCCTGTGGCAAAAGAGATGGTTCTCTTTCGTTCATCTCCCTTTCGCTCCTTTAAGGCTTCCCGAACCTCCTCGTCTAAAAGTCTGAGCATGCCCACACCGTTTTCAAGCTGTAAGTAGCCATCATATCTTTCTTCCTCAGGAAGCTCTCTTCCCGCCAGCAGATACCATTCATCGCTGGCATGGATAAAATGCAGCCCATATTCGGGATACAGCTTTTTCTGCCATGCTTCAATGGTGTCAATCACCTGTGCTGCATCTTCCTTTGTAAAGGGTTCTAAAGGATAAAGCCCGTCCCTGTATTTGCTCAGTCCCACAGGAACCACAGAAACACTTTTTAAATGGGGCAGATATCCGGTAAGATCCGCAATACTGCGCTCCAGCTCCTCTTTGTCATTTAACCCCTTGCAAAGGACAATCTGTCCGTTCATCTCTATCCCTGCCTCAAAAAGCCGCTGTACTTTTGGGAAAACATCTCCCGCAAAACGGTTGTGCAGCATTTCACAGCGAAGCCTGGGATTTGTTGTCTGAAAGGAAATATTAATAGGCGCCAGATGATAGTGAATAATTCGGTCAATATCATGGTCACTCATATTAGTCAGGGTCACATAATTCCCCTGGAGAAAGGAAAGACGGGAGTCATCATCTTTAAAATAAAGGGTTTCCCGCATTCCCGGAGGCATCTGGTCAATAAAGCAGAAAACACATTTGTTTCTGCAGGAACGGTATTCGTCCATCAGACTGTTTTCAAATTCCAGTCCCAGGTCTTCCTCAAATTCCTTTTCAACCTCCAGTTCCCATTCTTCTCCATTTGGCTTCTGCACCAAAAGCTCTATATATTCATCGTTCACCAGGTAATGGTAATCAAACACATCTTCTATGGGTTGTCCGTTAATGGAAAGCAGCTCATCTCCCGGCTGCAGCTCCAGCTCCCAGGCAATGCTCCCTTCCTTTACCCGGCTGATTTTATGTCGGCTGTTTTTCATTTCTTTCCTCCTAGCAAATGCCCGTTATTTCTTATAATACCAATATTACAGGAAAAAAGCAATAATTTTCCTTGACGGTTGTATGTGTCGAATGTTATAACTTATTGTGTAATTATGTTAAATTTAATTAAAATATGCAAAAAACCGAAAATGGAGGTTACTATGGTTAATATCAGTTTGCTGGAAAAGTCCATACCTGTTGCACCAATTAAAATTGCCGCTTTGGAAAGCTGCTCTCATCTGGCATCACAGGTAGACGCTCATCTGGTACAGTTTCGTAAAGAATTAAATTCCCACAATCAGTCCGGTCTGAATTTCCGTGGGTATGCTGAGAACACCTTTTTAGTTGATTGCAAATGTCCGCGATTTGGCTCAGGAGAAGCAAAGGGTGTGATTCACGAATCCATTCGCGGCGCGGACATGTTTGTTATGGTAGACGTGTGCAACCACAGCTTAACTTATAACATGTGCGGTCATGTAAATCACATGTCACCGGACGATCATTATCAGGATTTAAAACGAATTATCGCTACTGCAGCCGGAAAGGCACACCGCATTAATGTGATTATGCCGTTCCTGTACGAAAGCCGTCAGCATAAGAGAAGCAAACGGGAATCCCTTGACTGCGCTCTGGCTTTGCAGGAGCTGGTAGGTATGGGTGTAAGCAACATCATTACCTTTGACGCCCATGACCCTCGTATGCAGAATGCCATTCCTCTGTCAGGCTTTGATAACTTCATGCCTACTTATCAGTTTTTGAAAACTCTGTGCGCTTCTATTGAGGATTTCAAAATTGACAATGAGCATCTGATGATTATCAGCCCGGACGAAGGCGCTATGCAAAGAGCGGTATACTTCTCCAACATTTTAGGTGTGGACATGGGTATGTTCTATAAACGCCGTGACTATTCGACTGTTGTAAACGGCAGGAATCCCATTGTTGCTCATGAGTTTTTTAGGAGATTCTGTGGAAGGAAAAGACGTCATTGTCATTGATGATATGATTTCCTCTGGAGAAAGCATGTTAGACGTTGCAAAGAAATTAAAGGACCGCAAAGCAAAGCGCGTCATTGTCTGCACAACTTTTGGCTTGTTTACAGACGGACTGGAAAAATTCGATGAATATTATGAGAACGAATACATCTACCGTGTCATCACTACAAACCTGAACTACCGCAATCCGGAGCTTTTAAAACGTCCTTATTATCTGGAAGCGGATATGAGCAAGTATCTGGCAAGCATCATGGATATCTTAAACCATGACCTGTCTGTAGAAAAGGTTCGCCGCACCACAGACAAAATCAACCGTTTACTGAAAAGATGTTAATGGACTGATTTCTGAAAAAAGACCTTTGCACCGGCGTACGGAAAAATCTCCCCTGTTTTCCATACGCCAAGGGCCAAGGTCTTTTTTTCACTTCAAAGCAAAAATGCAGGGCATTTGTTTAAGGAATTCTTCCTCTGCAACAAATGCCCTTATGTATGTTTTAATTTACCTGATAAACATCTGCAGTACCTCTTCCAAACTGCAGCGCCTCTTCATGGCTGTTAAAGAAAATATCCACATGCCCATATGGAACACCTCTGTCCTCTACAGTGTATACATTTCCGTTAATCAGCAGCTTTGTACCAAAAGGAACGCCTCCCATGGCAACGGTTCTTCCCGGTACCGGTGTGGTTCCGCTGGCTGTCAGTCCGCTTTCATGTCCACCGCACTTTTCACAGTTACAATAGCCTGTCAGGGTAAATCTCCCAAGATAATTTCCATTGGAATTGTTCTGAGATTCACTCTGATTATTCTCAGGCTGCTCTTGAGGTGCAGGCGCTTCTTCCGGCTGAGAATTCTGGCTGTTATCCTCTGCTTCCGGTGCACTTGGCTGTACAGGCTGCTGCACGACGCCGGAATTGTCCTGGGACGGTCCGGAAGCCTCCTCTTTCTGCTGTGCCAGAATCTGTGCTGCCTCTTCGTCCTTTTGCAGTTTAATCAAATGGTCAATGTTATTTTTCTGCTGTTCAATCTTACCCAGCAACGCTTTCGCGCTGCTCTGTTCTGCAGAAATCTGACTTTCATAGGTTTCAATCTGGCCTCTGGTACTTTTCACCACGACTGCAACCTCATCCTGTTTTTCCAGACTTTCCTGCTTCAGATTTTCCAGTTTCTTCTGTTCTTTTTTAATGCTATTCTCTTTTTCTTTGATTTCTTCTGTGGTTTTCTTGTACTCTTCCAGCATCTTTCTGTCATACTTTGTCATTTCTGTCATGTTTTCTGCCTGACTTAAGAAATCTGTGAAGCTGTCCGCCTCTAACAAAAGCATCATATAAGAATTATCTGAGTTTTCATACATATATTGGATCCGAAGCTTCATACTTTCGTACTGCTCGTCTTCCTTTTCCTGAGCCTTTACAAGCTCTTTTTCCAGCTTTTCAAGCTCTGTCTGTTTTTCCTCTGACTGAGTCTGAATCTCCTGTAAATTCTCCCCCTAATTCACTAAGCTGTTGATTCAACTCTTTCAAGTACCCTTCTAAATCATTTTTCTTGGATTCCAAGCTGCTGATTCTCCCCTGGGTATTGTCTAACTGTTTCTGGTTTTCCTGCTGCGTATTCTGTGCTGCTGAAATCTTTTTCTGAGTAGCAGAACCGTAACAAGGGGTTGCAACCAGACTGGCCGCCAACACACCCAAAAGCAGGCTTGTACTTGTTTTTTTCTTCATATAATCAAAGCTCCTTTTCACTAACGGAACTGATTATAACACAGAAATTCAAAGAAGCATAGTATTTTTTTAACTTTTCGTAATATTTATGTAATATTGCCTTATCTCGCCTGTTAAATTTTATGCATTTATCCTATTGATTCTTTATTCCAAGAAAGGCACAGAGATTTCCCCTTCTGCCTTTGCTTGCCCTGTGGGAAAACAGCAGTTCGGGATTACAGCAGGTACAAATTCCGGGAAGGCTTATATGTTCTGAAGAGATTCCTGCCTCTTGCAATACAAGCTCATTGGCTCTCCAGAGATTGAGCTGATACTTGCCGTTCTCCTTTTGATACACCAGACTTCTGTCCTCTCCTCCTGCCAGAAATTCCTGTATAAACTGCTCTGCCACGTCCCCACTGACCTCATAGCAGTCCTGGCAGATAGAAGGGCCTATGGTCGCATAAACGTCTTTTGCCCTTGTTCCGTATTCTTTTTCCATAATCTCCAGAGTTTTGGCTCCTATCCGCCCTACCGTGCCTCTCCAGCCGGAATGCGAAAGCCCTATGGCACGATTTACCGGATCAATAAAAAATAAGGGGACACAGTCTGCATAAAAGGTTGTCAGGGTTATCCCCGAAACATTTGTCACAAGGCCGTCTATGTTTCTGTAATCTCTTTCTCTTGTAACTCCCTTGCCCCGGTCTTCTTCTGTCACAATACGAATATTGGTTGTATGGGTCTGGTCTGCGCATACCAGGCTCTCTACGGGAAATCCTATGGCTTTCGCAATCCTTCTGTAATTTTCCATAACGTCCGCTTCTCTGTCTCCTCTGGTAAAGCTCAGATTCATAGAAGTATAAACCCCTTTGCTGACTCCGCCCTTTCTGGTGGAAAATCCATGGTAAAATCCGGACAGTTTCTCAAATACCGGATATGCCAGAAAGGAAACACCATTTTTTTCTCTTAATTCCATCTCTCTATCCTCTGAATTCAAATGCATTTTTTATCAGTTTCACACCCTTGGGGGTAATGCCTACCACGTCAAAGCGACAAGGTGTTTCCATACCATATCCCTGCTTTGTAAGATAGTAAAGGGCTGTTCTTGAAATCCGCTGCTGCTTTTTCCTGTCCACAGCCGCAAGACCGTCCCCAAAACCTTCTGTGCTGCGGTATTTTACTTCCACAAAACACAGATATTCCCCCTCTCTTGCCACAATATCAATCTCTCCCTGTCTACAGGAAAAATTTCGGCACAAAATCTCATATCCCTGATCTTTTAAATACCGGACAGCCGCTTCTTCATAAAAGGTGCCTACTGCTCTTTTGGATTCCTTTTTCGCCTTTTGCGTCATACCTTTTCTCCCAGAACATTGTGAATAAACGAACGTCTGTGAATGGGCGTGGGACCGTATTTTTTAAGAGCTTCTATATGAGCCCCAGAACCGTATCCTTTGTTGGATGCAAACCCATACTGAGGCATAATTTTGTCATATTCCCGCATAAGCCTGTCCCTGGTAACCTTTGCTACAATACTGGCGGCTGCAATGGAAATACTCTTTGCATCGCCTTTTATAATAGGTACCTGAGGAATGGAAATACCTGGAATGGTTACGGCATCATTCAAAAGAATCTGTGGCTTTATAGGCAGCTTTGCAACAGCCTCCCGCATAGCCTCGTAGGTTGCCTGCAGAATATTGATCTCATCAATTCTGGCCGGAGAAGCGTATCCCACCTCTGCTGCCACTGCCTTGTCCATAATTTCCTCATATAGTTCTTCTCTTTTCTTCTCTGAAAGCTGTTTGGAATCATTGATATACAAAATCCGGCAGTCCCTGGGCAAAACCACAGCCCCTGCCACAACCGGACCGGCAAAGGGGCCTCTGCCCACCTCATCTATGCCGCAGATATAACCCAGATGCTCATACTCCTTCTCATATGCGCACATGCCCTCTATCCGCTGTTTTTCCTTTTCCAGGCTTAAAATCCGCTTTTCAGCCTGTACCAGCAGATTTTGAATTCCTTTTCTCTCATCTTTTCTGTAAAGGGCGCAAAGCGCCGGAAGCTCTTCCTCCGGCGCAATTTTAAATTCATTTCTTATTTCCTGAATACTTTTCATCTATGGTACTCCTTAAGGTCTTTCCAGTGTAATTCTCCCGATTTTTCCGTTTCGGAACTCCTCCAGGAAAAGGTTGGCAGCCTTTCCGTAATCCAGCTCATTTCCTTTCTGGATACACTTCCGATTCTCTGCAATCTGGGTTAGCATGGAAACCCGATCCTCAGATTCTGTAATCTCATATCTCTTTTCCAAAATTCCGGCGTAAAATTCATGCAGACAGCCCAGAAGTTCTAAGGACAGCTCTTCCAGATTTAAAATTTCATCTTTAATAGATCCTACCATAGCCAGTTTTGCTCCAACGCTCTGGTCTTCAAACTTGGGCCAGAGAATTCCCGGCGTATCTAAAAGTTCCACGTTTTTATTAATACGAATCCACTGCTTTCCCTTTGTAACACCTGGTTTATTTCCTGTTTTTGTGCAGGCCTTTCCTGCAAACGCATTAATAAAAGTAGACTTTCCTACATTGGGAATCCCTACCACCATGGCGCGAATGGGACGGTTTTTAATGCCTCTTTTTCTATCTCTCTCCAGCTTTTCCTTACAGGCTTCCATAACCACAGGCAGAACATTTTTAATCCCTGCTCCGCTTTTGGCGTTGAGTTTTACAGTATAATAGCCCTTTTCCTGAAAATACGCTGCCCACTTCTCGTTTTCCCGTTCATCTGCCAGATCCGCTTTATTTAAAAGAATCAGTCTTGCCTTATTTTTCCCCAATTCATCAATATCCGGATTCCTGCTGGAAAGGGGAATTCTTGCATCTACCACCTCAATAATCAGGTCGATCAGTTTTATATTTTCCTGCATCATACGCTTTGCTTTTGTCATATGTCCAGGATACCATTGATAATTCATACTTGTCCTCTCTTTTTTGTCAGTTTTTTAAAAATCCCATACGGTCAAAGGGCGCTATGCGGAACCAGAGCTTTCCCTCAATGTATTTCTTCTGCACGTTTTTCACTTCTGCAAATCGGCTGTCCTCACTGTTGTTCCGGTTATCCCCCAGAACAAAATATTCGTCCTTTTTCAGCTTCACTCCCTCATCTGCCAGTCCAGGGTTGCTTATCTGAGCAAATTTCCCGCTTTCCTTATGCAGCTTTCCGTCGATATATACCTGTCCGTCTTTAATCTGCACGGTTTCTCCGGGAAGCCCGATAACCCGTTTGATATGCACGGCAGCGTTGTCCTTTCCGTCCTTAGTAAAGGCAATCACATCTCCCCGCTTGGGATCTCCCAGCTTATAGGATACCTTATTGACAAAAAAGCGCTCTCCCGTCTGAAAAGTGGGTTCCATACTGCTCTCCTGCATGCTGATGCTCTGAAAAAAGAAGATTGCCGTCACTGCTGCAAGAGCAAGCACCACTGTAATCTGAAACACCCAGCCAAACACACAGCGTCCCCTTTCGCTTTTAATAAACTCCAGTGCCAGCTCTCTTTGCTCATCTCTGTTCTTTTTCTTCTTTTTGCTCAATCCTGTCACCTTGTCCTCATATAACTATGTGATGAAAGAAACAGAGGGTGCCACCTGTGCAACACCCTCTGTCCTTCACGTTATTATTTAACTAACTCTTTTACCTTAGCTGCTTTACCTACACGCTGTCTTAAGTAATTCAGTTTCGCACGTCTTACTTTACCGCGTCTGATCACTTCTACTTTTTCTACGTTAGGGGAATGTAATGGCCATGTTTTTTCAACGCCGATTCCGTTGGAAGTTTTTCTTACTGTGAAAGTTTCACGGTTGCTTCCACCCTGTTTTTTCAGCACAACACCTTCAAAAATCTGGATTCTTTCACGGTTTCCTTCTTTGATTTTTCCGTGAACTCTTACAGTGTCACCTACGTTAAATTCCGGTGCTTCAGCTTTCATCTGAGCAGCTTCAATGTTTTTGATAATTTCGTTCATGATTTTTCTCCTTTTATTTTGGACGTTCTTAATGCAATCAGCATCAGAGGACCATCTCTTTTTACAACAGGTTTGATTATACTATGCCTGTTTCCTGTTGTCAAGGCTTTTTCCTTTCCTGCACAATTTTTCAGATAAAATATTCCACTTCCCTTGGCTGGCTGTAATTGTCTTCCAGATATGCGCAGACAGAAGATGCATCAAAAGTTCTTGCCTGCTCCGGACAGACTCGAACACAACGCATACAATTTAAACATTTCTCCTGGTCAATTTCCAGTGTTTCCATAGAAATGGCATTTACCGGACATTTCTGCACACAGACCTTACAACCTGTACATGCTTCTGCATCAAAAGCCTTACCCACTGGCTTCATGGTCTTTGGCTCTGGAAACGGATTTCCCGGCATCTCTGCCTCCAAAAGGCCATTTTCTTCTGCCTGCTCCAGCTTTTTCTTGATTGCTACAGCAAATTTCCGGAATACTTCTAAATCCTTTTCCCCCGGTCTTCCCGCTCCCAGCTTTGGGGCATAGATATGAGGAATCACCGGGGCAATGGCGCCAATGCAAACAAAGCCCTGTTTCGAAAGAAGTTCCTTCATCTGTGCCAGCGTATCATCATAATGGCGGTTTCCGTAAGCAGCCATTAAAATACAGGGTGTCCCGTTTCCTCGAAGAGAAGAAAAGATGCCCCCTTCTACCCGCGGAAGCTGTCCTCCATACACAGGGGCTGCTGCCACCAAAAGCTCCTGTTCTCCAAACATATGCTTTTGTTTTCTGAATTTCCGTCTGGTTAAATCCAAATATACCGGATTCTGGGTCAGGCAGCTCATAAGCATCTCTGCTGCCTTTTTTGTCCCCTCTGTGGGGCTGAAATAAGCGGCTGTAACTTTTCTGCTTTTAGAGAGCAAATCCGGTCTGCGTTCCCTTGTCCGAATCACAGACTGCTCCAGACGCCATGCTTCAATCTTTCTGTGATCTCCTGCAAGCAGCACAGAGGGAACCTTTTTCCCTCTCCATTCCTCTGGTCTGGTGTAATGGGGATATTCCAGCAGATTATCCTGCATGGATTCAAACTGAGAGGATTCTTCATTGTTTAAAACTCCTGGCACAAATCTGGAAATGGCGTCAATCATAACAGAGGCTGCCAGCTCGCCTCCGGTCAGCACATAATCTCCAATAGATACATAATCTGTCACCACTTCTTCCAGCACTCGCTCATCAATGCCTTCATAATGTCCGCAAAGGAAAATCAGTTCCTCCTCCATTGCCAGTTCCTCTACCATAGTCTGGCGGAATACCTGCCCCTGTGGGGTAAGATAAATACACCGCGGCTTTTTTCCCCGGCTGGCTGCCAGAGAATCCCTTCTCACAGACTCATACGCTCGATAGACCGGCTCTGCCTGCATGACCATGCCTGCGCCTCCGCCATAAGGATAATCATCTACACGCATGTGCTTATTGTCTGAAAAATCACGAATATTCACCGTATGAAGAGAAATTTTTCCGCTCTTTAAAGCTCTTCCCGTAATGCTGGTACTTACTGTACTTTCAATCATTTCCGGAAACAGCGTCAGTACATGATATTTCATTTCTCTCCTCCTAGCATAAACCCTTTAGCAGATGAATGGTCATTTTTCCATACTCCACATCTACTTCTTTGATACAGTCCTTAATAGCAGGAACCAACACCTCTTTTTTCTCTGTTGTGTAAATGACATACACATCATTGGCGCCTGTTTCCATCACGTCCTTTAATTCCCCGAAAAGAGTACCGTCCTCTAAAAAGACCTCCATGCCAATCAAATCTGCAATGTAATATTCATTTTTCTTAAGAGGTACTGCAAATTCTCTGGTCACATACAGGCTCTTTCCCTTATAGGGCTCTATCTCATTAATATCGTCCACATCACGGAATTTGAGAATGACAAACTGCTTGAAATACTTCACTCTCTCAATTTCCAGCTCGCACAATTCTTTTCCCGTATCCAAAAGCACACTTTCCAGGTAATCAAATCTGTGTGCGTCATCTGTGGTGGGGTAGACTTTAACCTCGCCCCTGATGCCATGTGTGGTGGTAATCACACCTACCTGCAATAAATCTTCCATTTCCATATGCTCCTTTATTTCCCAGAAAAGCAAAAAGGGGGCTGTCACACCTTAAAATGCGACAACCCCTTTCCTGGTTGTTATTACTGTAAAATATCTACAACTACTTTTTTCTCACTTTTGGAGGAAGCTGCTTTCACAACAGTACGGATAGCCTTGGCAATGCGACCCTGACGACCGATTACCTTACCCATATCAGCAGGTGCAACCTTAAGTTCCAAAAGAACAGCGTCATTTTCTTCTGTTTCCGTCACAACGACTTCTTCAGGAGAATCCACAAGAGATTTTGCAATTACTTCTACTAATTCTTTCATTACAAATCACCTCCGGATTATTTTTCGATACCAGCCAGTTTGAAGATTTTAGCAACAACCTCTGTTGGCTGTGCGCCGTTTGCAAGCCATTTTTTAGCTGCTTCCTCGTCTACTTTGTATACGCTTGGTTCCTGAGTTGGGTCATATGTTCCAATCTCTTCGATGAATCTTCCATCTCTTGGGGATTTGGAATCTGCAACAATGATTCTATAGAAAGGAGCTTTCTTCTGTCCCATTCTTCTTAATCTGATTTTTACTGCCATTTCTTTCACCTCCTGGTTTTTTCATAAAGTTTCATATATGTTAAAAGGGAAGTTTAAATTTTCCTCTTTTACCACCTTTGCCGCCCATTAATCCGGGCATCTGCTTCATCATTTTCTTTGCCTGCTCAAACTGCTTTACCATACGGTTGACTTCCGCCACATCAACGCCTGCACCCTTTGCAATCCGGTTTTTTCTGGAAGGACTTAAAATCTCCGGGTGAGAACGCTCCCTCGGAGTCATGGACAGGATAATCGCTTCTTTTCTTGCCATATCCTTTTCATCTACCATGCTGTCCAAATCCTTTATCTGAGAACCAACGCCGGGAAGCATACTCAGCACACTGGACAACCCGCCCATGTTTTTCATCTGATTCATACTTTCCAGATAATCGTCAAAACCAAAGGAATTTTTGCGGAATTTCTGTTCCATTTCCCTGGCTTTTTCCTCGTCTAAATTTGCCTGGGCTTTTTCAATCAGGCTCATGACATCACCCATACCTAAAATACGGGAAGCCATGCGCTCTGGGTAAAACTGCTCTAAATCGGAAAGCTTTTCGCCCATACCTACATATAAAATGGGTTTTCCGCTGATAGCCTTTATGGAAAGCGCTGCACCGCCTCGGGTATCGCCATCCATTTTGGTAAGGATTACACCATCAATGCCTACCTTTTCTCCAAAGGTTTCCGCTACATTTACCGCGTCCTGTCCGGTCATGGCATCAACTACCAAAATAGTCTGATCCACGGTCAAAGCTTCCTTGATATCAGCAAGCTCCTTCATCATATCTTCATCAATATGAAGGCGTCCTGCCGTGTCCAAAATCAGAACATTGTACTTTTCATTCCTGGCATGCTCATAAGCTGCTTTGGCAATATCCACAGGACTGTTTTTATCTCCCATGGAAAACACCTCCACACCCTGTTTTTCGCCGTTTACCTGAAGCTGCTTAATTGCAGCGGGGCGGTAAACATCACAGGCAACCAGAAGAGGCTTTCTTCCTTTGGATTTCAGCTTTCCTGCCAGCTTCGCAGTAGTTGTGGTCTTACCTGCACCCTGAAGCCCTACCATCATCAAAACAGTGACTTCATTGCCTGGCTTTAAGGCAATCTCTGTTGTTTCACTTCCCATTAAGCGGACAAGTTCTTCATTTACAATCTTAATAACCATTTGCCCCGGATTCAGACCAGACATAACGTCCTGTCCAATAGCCCGCTCCTGCACAGCTTTCATAAACTGCTTTACAACCTTAAAGCTGACGTCTGCTTCCAGAAGCGCCATTTTTACTTCCTTTAAAGCAGCCTTTACATCGGCTTCGGTCAAACGGCCTTTTTTTCTTAAATTCTTAAATACATTCTGAAGTTTGTCTGTTAAGCTCTCAAATGCCATGTGTTATAACTCCTCTAAGATTTCCTGAGAAATACTTTCCACCTGGGAAACCAGTTCCTGTCTGCTAAGATTTTCACATTCTCTGCTCAGCCTGTGAATACGATGGACCTTTTCTTTAATATTCACAAACTTTTCTACCAGATGCAGCTTTGCCTCATAATCCTGCAAAGCCTTGTTGCAGCGCTTGATATTATCATGCACGCCCTGACGGCTGATGCCCAGCTCGTCTGCCACTTCACTCAAGGAGTAGTCATTTAAAACCACATCTTCGTAGATTCTTCTCTGGTGGGCTGTCAGAAGCTCTCCATAGAAATCATACAGCAAAGTCTGCTCTACAAATTTTTCCATTCGCAATCACCTTGGTTATCATACAACAAGATTCCATAGCTGTCAAGTACTTTTTATTGACAAACTTTTGTTCGTATTTTCCCTCTTGCATTCATTCTCCGTATACTTCTATTTACACTCATGGTTTTCTAATATATAATCAAGACATACGAAAAATCAGCCTGTAACCACACGGCGCAATCCCGTCATAGGGCAGAAAGGACTCTCTTATGAAAAAAATCGTTGGAATTATTGCAGAATATAATCCTTTTCACAGGGGACATGCCTATCATATAAAAAAAGCAAAAGAATTGGCCAATGCAGACTGTACAGTGGTTCTGTTAAGCGGTGACTTTGTCCAGCGCGGCGCTCCTGCCATTCTCCCCAAACACACAAGGGCGAAAATGGCGCTTTTAGGCGGCGCGGATATTGTGCTGGAACTTCCCTCCTTTTATGCCTCTTCCAGTGCAGAATACTTTGCCAGAGGCGCGGTGGGGATTTTTCATGCTCTCGGCTGTATTGATGCCCTTTGCTTTGGCAGTGAAGAAGGAACCATAACACCCTGTATGGAAACCGCCAAAATCCTCGTGGAAGAGCCGACAGCCTTTCAGAATACTTTAAAAGAACATCTGAAATCCGGTCTTTCTTTTCCCTCTGCCCGAAAAGCGGCCCTTCTTGTCTGCTACCAAAAACAGTCTTCCCTTAGCAGGGACGAACACTTTTTAGATTCGCCTAACAACATTCTGGGAATTGAATACTGTAAGGCGCTGCTCTCTCTTAACAGCGCCATAGAACCTATAACAGTAAAACGGGAAGGCAGCAGCTACCATGCCCAGAAACTGACAGACAGCTACCCCAGCGCCTCTGCCATTCGTCAGACCCTTGCCAAACCATCCCAAACCGAATTTGGGCAGGCAACGTCCGACTCCTTTGACTTCTCTTTATCCGCCCTTTGGAAACAGGTGCAGCCGGAAGCCGTAGCTGCTTTTTCCCGGAATTTTTCAAAAGAAGATTTTTTAACGGAAGACGATTTTTCTCTTCTCTTAAAATATAAGTTGATGAGCAGTACGCCCCAGACCTTATGTCAGGCTGCAGACATGTCCCCGGAACTTGCACAGCGGATTTTGAACTGCTTAAATGAGTTTCGCTCCTTTTCCCAGTTTGCAGCTCTTTTAAAGACAAAGGAGCTTACCCGTACCAGAATCAATCGGGCGCTGTTGCATGTGCTTTTGGACATTTCCGCAGATTTGCCTTCCCGCACGCCCGGCTATGTCCGATTGCTGGGATTCAACAAAAATGCTTCCGGATTTTTAAAAACTGTGCAGAAAAGTGCCTCTCTGCCCTTGCTTACAAAAGCAGCCGATTACAAAAGACTTCTGCCAAAGGAAGAAGTCCCTGTGTTTGAAAAAGACATTTTTGTTTCCAACCTGTATCAATCTGTGTTAAATATAAAAAAACAGACTGCTTTTACACATGATTTGCAAAAGCCGCCTGTCATTTTATAAAAACAGGTTATGTTTCCAACAATCCGGAAGTCTTACGCAGTTTTTTCCTGTCTGTCGGCAAAAGATTCTGATACCGGTAAACACTGAGCAGCAGCCCCAACACCATATAGGACAGAAAAAGATTGGAACCTCCGGAAGAAATCAAAGGCAAAAAGCTTGACGCTCCCGGCAAAATCCCCACAGACATCAGGATATTCAGCAAGGTCATAAAAAGGAAAAACAGCCCTCCGGCATACCCTACCATAGTCCCCAGCTCATTTTTCTGCTTTCTTGCCATATGCAGACCTTTCATAGACAATGCCAGAAGAAGGGCTGCCACCAAAATTGCTGCCATAATCCCATAGCTGGTTCCTAAAAAGCCAAATACCAGATCATTGTGATAGGCCGGATTTTCCTGACCGGTTGTCTGTACAAAACCCAGAGATATGGAATTTATATAGTGCAGGATTCGTTCTGTCTGATAAGAGGCAAACCAGTGCAGACGGATTCCCAGTCCCAGGAAAACCACCGGCAATAACAAGGCGATACCCCAAAAGCCCCCCAAAAATACTCCCTTCTTTACAGAAAACCAGCCTTTGCATATTGCTGCCGTTAAAAGACAGCTCTGTACCAGAAACAGAAAAAACGCCTGGAAAAGATTGGGCAAATAAAAAGCCAACACCACAGGAAGTAAAAGCCACAAAATACATTTCAAAACCCCTGCTCTTCCCTGCCCGTAATATTGATATAAAATACCTGCATACAGCGGAATTGCTAAATATAAAAGAGCGGAAATCGAAATTGTCCCCAGTCCCGGTAAGCTTATCCAACGATTTGTGCCATTGATACTCACAGAAAAAAACAATCTGGATAAAATCCAAAGCACTCCGCCAGTCAAAGCCAGAATCCTGGCATGTTTTCCTAAAAAACTATAGTCCAGTCTGTATATAAAAAGCATCAGACAAAATCCGCCCAATACACAGAAAACGTGCTTAAAAATATAACTGCTCCCCAAGTCCCGGTTCTGCATTCCTATCACAGTCTGCACTCCGATTCCCAAAAGACTGATAATTCCAATCATCACTACCATGAACCAGCATATCTGCGGCTTATGCAAGGCGTCTAAAGAAACTCCTGTTTCCACCGGATTCCCCATATCCTGTACCGCTGCATAAACTGCCTCTTCCCGATTCATGCCTGAAGAAATATTTTCTGCAATCTGTTCCTCCAAATGTCCGCGCAACTCTGCTTCCACCAACTTTTTTGCCTGCTTGCAGCGTATCTGTTCCAACACCTTCTGTAAATATTCTTCCATTTTCACCCCTCCAATCGCAAAACGCTGGTTACTGCCTGTGCATATTCTTTCCACTCTTCTTTTTTCTCTAAAAGCTGCTTTCTTCCCTCCCGGGTAATGCTGTAATACTTCCGCACCTTGCCCTGTATTTCCTGTTCATAAGCCCTGAGAAGATTTTTCTCCTCCATGGCATGTAAAAGAGGATAAAGTGTGCCCGCCTTTAATTCAAACACATTCTGAGAACGCTGTCTGAGAGTAGAAATCATCTCATATCCATACATATCCTTTTCTGACAACAGCTTCAAAAGCAACATACTCATACTTCCGGACACCAAATTTTTACTGACTGCCATAATACACCTCCTGTAAAACATTATATAGACTATCTATATATAGATTAACTATATAATATATCGGCTATCTATCTATGTCAAGAAAATTTTGATTTTTCCTTTGACTATTTTCCAAATCTATGCTACAGTTTTTCTATCATGAACCGAAAGAGGTGAAAAGATGATTATTTTTTCTTGCAGATAACAATTTACTACTTACGCGCAACTATCCATTTGGCATTTTTGCGCTCTGCTGCAGGAAAATATTCGTCTTTTTCTCCTTTTATACAGATATTGTCTGTGTCTTCTTCCAGAGGACATAGCTTTTGTACCATAAAATGAGCTGCCGGATTTTCATTTCCTGCAGCTCATTTTGTTCTATAAAGGAGGAACTGACCATGTCCATGGTAAAAGTAGAAAATCTCACCTTTTCCTACCCTTCCGGTTCTGAAAATATTTTTGAAGATGTCAGTTTTCAATTTGATACAGACTGGAAGCTGGGATTTGTAGGAAGAAACGGCAGGGGAAAAACAACCTTTTTGAAGCTTTTGCAAAACCAATATTCTCCTCCTGGCTTACTAATTTCAAACGCCAACAGGATTTTGAAACCGCCAAAACACAAAAACTGAAAAAAGACCGATTGGCTCTTCGGGGAAAAACGGCAGCGGAAAGAGCAGCCTTTTAAAGCTCCTCACAGGCGCAGAAATCCCCCACACCGGAACTTTTTGTGCAGATTCTAATCTGCTTATTTCCTATGTTCCCCAGAACACCTCTTTTTTAAAGGGAAGTCTTTCCGACTTTGCCCTTCAATATCATATAGAGGAAAGTCTTTTCAAAACCATTCTGCGAAAACTGGACTTTGAACGCACACAGCTTCAAATGGATATGCAGCTTTTGTCAGAAGGACAAAAAAAGAAAGTTCTGATTGCAAAAAGCCTTTGTGAACAGGCGCATTTATATGTGTGGGACGAACCTTTAAATTTTATTGATATTTATTCCCGTATGCAGATAGAAGAACTTCTGCTGGAATTTACACCTGCTATGATTTTTGTAGAGCATGACCAGACCTTCTGCCGCAAAATTGCCACAAAGACGTTGGATTTACAATAAAAACAAAATACGGAGGAAATAGAATATGGCACCTTTAAAAATCGCCATACTCTGTGCAGGAGATGATGAATTTGCACCTTCTGGCTTACCATCTCCCAATTCCTCCCTTCTTTTTACTTTCCAAGGGTTCTAACAAATTCCAAGCGCTGCTTTTGCCAGAAGATCCACTGCCTCATTGAGTTCTACTCCGCTGTGTCCTTTTACCTTATGAAAAACAACGCGTACCTTTTTCAGGCTGTCAAAATACTGCTTATATCGAACAGTTCCAGGTTTGTTGCGCTTCCATTCCCCGGTGGCCCAGGATTCAATTCCCTGGTAATCATAGTACAAATGCAAAAGAGGAATTTCATGTTCCTCGCAATATGTCATGGCAGCCATAGCTCCTTCCAGCTCCCCTGCCACATTTCGCATGCTCACGTCTTCGCCTCCGTAAAAGGCCTTGCTCATCTCTATACGTTTTCCCTGCCACAAAAGGATACAGCCGTAAGAATAGCCTTGCTTTACATTGTCAAAGCTTCCGTCCACATAAGCCGTGCAGCCCTCTGCCTCTTCTTCCTCTGTCAGCGGCAAATTCGCCTCATTCCCTGTCAGATAGGATTCTGCTTCCTGCAGAGTGGGAAAACTTTTATACTGCGCACCCGGAAAACCGTGTACATTTTTTTTACATTCCTCCCAGGTCAGAAAAATCCCTGTGGTCTTTCCTTTTTTTACTGCATATACTTTTTTTGCCATTTTCTCTACTCCTGTTTTTTATCTGGCCGAAAGCCCTCGAAAATCCAGGCATCAAACTGCCCTCTGCAGCGCTCCAGCTGCTGCCTGCTCTTTACTGTCCACGCAAATGCCGGACAGCCAAAGAGATGTCTGCAAATCCACAGAGATATCCCATGTGCACTTCTGCAGTCATAGGCAATAAAATCCGGTTTGGTGAGAAAGTTCAAAAGCAGATGCCGCATAATATAATACTGAGGGCTGTGCCAGCCTTCTTCCTTCTGATAATTCATAGAAAGCTGCCCTCTGCATATCTGCGGTCTGTTTTTTCGATACCACAAAAGCACCTGGGGATAAAAGGATTCAATACAATATTCTCCCCGGTAATTTTGCAAAATTTCGTCCGTCTTTGCACAGATATCACTTTTATCCTTATACTTCAACTCAATAATCAGAGGGACTTTTCCGTCCACCACCTTTAAGACATCTTCCAGAAGAGGAATTCTCTCCTTTGAAAAAAAGATGGGATACCTCTGCAGTTCCTCATAAGTACATTGATTCACCTCTTTTTGTACATTACAGTTTCTCCGCAGATGAAAATCATGGGTTACAACCACCTGATTGTCTTTTGTAAGCTGCACGTCCAGTTCAATCCCATATCCTGCCTTCACTGCCTTTTCAAAGGCTGCAAGGGAATTTTCAGGCGCATTGCCTGCATTGTTGTGAAGTCCTCTGTGTGCATAATAAATTTCCCGGCTCCTTTTGGGTCTTTGAAATATTCTGGGCATGACAAGCGCCAGATACCCCAGACCTGCATATCCTGCTATTTTCTTTCCGTTCATAACTAATCCTCCACATCAAAATGCTCTAACATGCTTTTTTTCTCCTTTGGCCTGCTGTCCCCATGGTGTACCATACTCATGGTAATCATAGCCAGACAGGTAAAAATACAGGCATAAGGGAAAAGTATCTTATAAGAAATATGCTGCATCAAAAATCCGGAAAATACCGGAGTAAAAATCTGTGCTGCCATGGAAAAGGTATAATACACACCCGTATACTTTCCCACATCTCCCAGAGAGCAGATTTCCACTACCATGGGAAGGGAATTGACGCTGACCGATGCCCAGCCCATGCCAATCAGCACAAATCCTACATTGATTGCCGGGTGATAGACCGGAAAAAATGCTGCTGCCAGGTAGCTGATAAGCAAAAGAACCAGACCGCCCTGAATACATTTCTTTCTCCCGAATTTTTCTGAAAGGATTCCAATAGGAATATAACTGAAAATCGCTGCCACAGTGGCTACCATCAGGCAGTCTGCAAAGCCGCCGCCTTCTAATTTCCAGACCTTTACCGCATATCTGGAAAAGGCGGTCGTTACTGCATTATAAGCTGTAAACCAGAAAAAAATGGAAATCAGTATCATATACAAACTTTTCTTCACAGCTTTCGGAAGTTGGCTGGTACGGTCTGCCACTTTTTCTCCCAGCACCTTCTCCTCCTGTATTTCCTCTGCCGCAATCTGTGCAGCCAGCTTTTTCTCCTTCACAGTAAACAGCAAAAACAAAACAGCTGCTGCCATAATCAGAGCAACGCCTGCAAATACCCCTGTATAATCCGGCCGCCTGCCGCCCTTTACCAAAAAGCTGATAAGCAAAAGAGTATATACACCGCCTATGGCTCCCATCAAATTGATTACAGCATTTGCTTTGCTTCTTAAATGCTTTGGCGTCAAATCCGGCATCAGAGCAACAGCAGGCGAACGGTAAAAGCCCATGGAAACCAGCAAAATTGCCAGACAGGCCACAAACATAACAAAATTTTCTGTACGGTCAGCCACCGGGAGCAGCAAAAGGAACACGATGGATACACAGGTTCCGGCCAGAATAAAAGGCGTTCTCTTTCCAAGAGGTGTATTCACCTTATCAGAAAGTGTCCCGAAAAAGGGAAGTAAAAATACAGCCAGCACATTGTCGGCTGCCATAATCATTCCTGTAAAAGTTTCATTCAGATAAAAGGTATTCTGCAAAATCAAAGGAATCAGATTGTCATACATCTGCCAAAAGGCACAGATTGACAGAAATGCAAGGCCGATAAAAAAGGTACGGCGGTAATTCAGTTTTTCCATAGTGTTCCTCCCCTGAAGTTGCCCATTAGGCATTTTTATAGGTCTATCTTATCACAGTAAAAAGGGAAAATACAGAAAATTTTAGGTAAAATCAAAAAATTCAAAAAAAGCTGCCGCAGAAAACAGCAATCAGAAATATCCCCTGATAGATGCTTCATGCGACAGTCCTTTTTCTTTGCCTGGATATTAAATTCTCGCTACGCCTGTTTTCTTTGCTGCCTCTGCCACAGCCTTTGCCACAGCAGGAGCCACTCTCTTGTCAAATGGATTCGGAATAATGTAATCCGGAGATAATTTATCCTCTTCCACTAAATCTGCGATAGCGTAGGCAGCAGCCACCTTCATCTCGTCATTGATATCTTTTGCACGAACGTCTAAAGCGCCGCGGAAGATGCCCGGAAATGCCAGAACGTTATTAATCTGGTTCGGGAAATCACTTCTTCCGGTTCCCACAACAGCCGCGCCAGCATTTTTTGCCAGCTCCGGCATGATTTCCGGTGTAGGATTTGCCATTGGGAAGAGAATTGGATTTTCTGCCATATTTCTGACCATTTCCTCTGTTACGGTTCCAGGAGCAGATACGCCGATAAAGACGTCAGCACCCTTTAATACCTCTTCCAGAGTGCCTTTTTCCATGTTCTGATTGCAGATTTCTGCCATTTCCTGCTTCTCAGCATTTAAATTTTCGCGGCCTTTATAAATAGCGCCCTGTCTGTCGCACATTACCACGTTTTTCAGTCCCAGGCTGACTAACAACTTAATAATGGCAATTCCTGCTGCACCCGCGCCGGAAGTTACCACCTTGATTTCATCTAATTTCTTACCTGTAAGCTTCAGGGCATTAATCAAAGCCGCTGCTGTTACCACTGCTGTTCCGTGCTGGTCGTCGTGGAAAATGGGAATATCACAGCATTCCTTTAATTTTCTTTCGATTTCAAAACATCTGGGCGCAGAAATATCCTCCAGGTTTACGCCGCCAAAGCTGCCTGCTAAAAGGCTTACGGTTTTTACAATTTCATCTACATCTTTGGAACGTACGCACAGAGGAAACGCGTCTACGTCGCCAAAGGTTTTAAACAGCGCGCACTTTCCTTCCATAACCGGCATACCGGCTTCCGGTCCGATATCTCCAAGCCCCAGAACTGCAGTACCGTCTGTAACAACAGCTACCATATTGCCGCGGCGTGTGTATTTATAGGATAAATCCACATCTTCTGAAATCTTCAGACAAGGCTCTGCAACTCCCGGTGTATAGGCAACAGACAATTCCTCCGGGGTGCTGATTTCTGCTCTGCTGATAACCTCAATTTTTCCCTTCCACTGCTCATGCTGTTTTAATGCAAATTCTTTTTTGTCCATGGTTTTAATCTCCTTTTCTATGTGTATTTTATGTTTTACTGTTCTTTTACCTGAACCCAGAACTCCTTCAAAAGCTCCACGGAATGGTTCATGGCTTTTTCTTCTTCCTCATTCATGGGTATCTGAAAAGCTGCCTCAACACCTTCCCAGCCTACCCGGCAAGGAAGAGATACCACGGCTCCTGCCCATGCTCCAAAGCTGTCGTCCAGCCTGTGTGCCACCGGAAGAATAGCGCTGTCGTCTTTCATAATGGTTTCTACAATAGTGGAAACTGCCATTGCCACACCGTAAAAGGTTGCGCCCTTTAAGCCGATGATTTCTGCACCGCCGTTTTTGGTATGTTCTGCCAGTTCTTCTTTATCCAGAACAACCCCTGTCTGGCTGGCATATTCCTCTAAAGGAAAGCCGCCCACCGTTGCAGAACTGAAAACTGCCACCTGACTGTCCCCGTGTTCTCCTACGATATATGCCTGAATATCCTCTACATTCACATGAAGTCTGGCGCTTAAGTTATAACGCAGTCTGGCTGTATCCAGAGAGGTTCCGCTTCCGATTACCCGATTTGCAGGAAGTCCGGAGGTTTCCAAAACTGCCATGGTGGTAATATCTGCTGGATTGGAAACTACCAAAATCAGAGGGTTTTCTGCATATTTCATAATATTTTCCGTAATGCTCTTTACAATAGATACATTGGTTTTTGCCAGCTCCAGACGGGTCTGCCCCGGTTTTCTGGCAATTCCGGCTGTGATAATAATAATCTGCGCGTCCCTGCACTCCTCATAGCCGCCCTGCCTTACCCAGACCTGCTTATGAAAGCTGGTTCCATGGGCAATATCAATGGCTGCTCCCTTTGCCCGGTCTTCATTTACATCAATCAGGACAATATCATTTGCCTGCACTCTTACCATTAAGGTATAGGCAATAGCTTCTCCTACATTTCCGGCTCCTACGACTACAATCTTATCTCTGTGGGTATTTCTCATACGTTTGTACTCCTTTTCTGTTCTGTAAGTCTTTCTGTAATGTCCTGTTTCTTGGGAGGCGCCCGTAACCCACTTTGCATAGCGCCGGTTGCTTTTCTTCCGGGACGTCTGTATTCCCGGATTCTGTAACCACAGTCCTCATTTCCTTCTCTTTTTCCCCCGGTCTGCTGCCAGATGGGCTGCTGCTTCCAGGAAGAAGTCGTGGTTTTTCCTTTTTTCACTATCTGGAAAAGCAACTTGGCTTTTTTCTGCGTCAGCGTCTGTTCTCTTTCCCCGGTCTGCTGTTCCAGTCCCTTTGGGATTACCTGCAGAAATATTTTCTCCTGCGTACCAACAAAAGCAGTCTGCACAAAAAGAAGCATGAAAAGAAATGTCCACGTCAGTATCCGTCTTCTGCCCTTCATGTGTCCACTCCTTTCCCGCCTGTTATGCAAAACTGCTTTATCCAGCTTGTTAAAAAATTCACTTTTTACGAAATTTTAGCATAAAGTTTTTCGGGTGTCAATTCTTCTTTTTTTCCAAATCTCCTTCTCGTTTCTCCAAATCCATCTGGATTCCCTCTAAAAAAGGAACCATCACACTCCCCGTTCTTTTTAAAAACCACTGAGGAGCAAGCTCACTGTATTTAAAATGCTTTAATCCCCCATTTTGTCCCCGCTGCCAGAAACCATACATCTGCTCAAAGGGCATGTAATAGATTTTGTCCCTGTGTGCAAAATAGAGAATCAGAAAGGCGATTCCCTCCTGGGCTTCAAAATCCTTCATAAACTCCACCTGGTGGGCATGAATATTCTGCAGGGGAAAATTGTCGCTGTTGCATTCCTTTGCATCAAAACAGACCGGAATCCCCTGTACAGCCCCGATATAGTCCACCGTACTTTTTTGGTCAAAATAAGCCAGGGTAATGTGTCTGCTGCTCTGATCAATGCGAACCGGAGTAATAGGCGTAGGCACCTTTTGAATCAGCGCCAGCCTTTTCTCCCGATACTGCTGACAGGTGCGGTTAATCAGCTCCTCCAGGGTAGAACCGCGAAGCCCTCTGGAACTCCATGTTGCCATACTGCCGCCTTTCTACTTGAGAACCTCAATACCCGGAAAATACCGAAGCACTGCTTTTCCCAGTATTTTTTCTTTTTTCACATAGGGATTGTCCCACATACGGGAATCCTTGGAATTATTCCGGTTATCCCCTAACATAAAATAACACCCTTCCGGCACGGTGTAAGGACCATAATCTCCCACCGGTGTTTCCGGGGTAAAACTGTCATCAAGAGGAGTTTCCGAGCCGTCAATATACACTTTTCCTTCACGGATTTCCACAGTTTCTCCGGGAAGTCCAATGACTCTTTTAATAAATCTCTGGCTTTCATCGTCCGGATATTTAAAAATTACAATGTCAAATCGCTCCGGTTCCTCAAACAGATAAGCCAGACGGTTTCCGAATATCCGATCCCCTGTCATAATGGTTTCTTCCATAGATTCTGAAGGAATCACTGCATTAATCAACAGGAAATTATCTACGATTAAAACCACAATGACAACAAAAAGAATCATTTTCACATACTCCCACAGTTCCTTCCACAGGGATTTTCCCTTAAATGGTTTACTCATCGCTTCATCTCCTCTATCTTTATCCCCTTTAATACGTCTTGAAACAGCTTTGGCACAGGCGCTGTCACATCCCTTCCTGACAGCTTTTCTAAAGCGCCTTCCATTTGGGAAAATTCCAGCTTCCATGCATGCAAAAGCTGATGCTGTACTCCATATTTCCTTCGATACACTTCATTCACTTTTGCATCTCCGTACTTAAAATCCCCGATAACCGGGTGTCCCTCTCCCGCCAAATGGCTGCGGATCTGGTGAGAGCGCCCTGTAAGAAGCTGTACCTTTAAAAGGGTATCTCCGGTTTCTGAGACAGCTAGGGGCTCATATTTTGTTTCAATGGGCAGGCTTCCCTGCCTTTTCTCTCTGCAAAGGACAACACGGTTTCTCTTTTCATCTTTCCAGAGATATCCCCGGATATAGGCAGCTTTCCTCACCTCACCCTTTACCAGAGTCAGATAAAACTTGTGCATGCTTCGCTCCTGAAAGCACTGGGACAGCGCCTGCAGTCCCTGAACGGTTTTTCCTGCTGCCACCAGACCACTGGTATTCCGATCCAGGCGATTGCACACACCCGGACGAAAGGTACGCAAATCCTCCTCTGTCAGACTTCCCGTATCCAGCAGATACCCGGTCAGATATTCTACCAGGGATACGTCCTCTTTTTCTGCCTTTTGGGACAGCATACCCACCGGTTTATTGATAAAAAGCACCTGATCGTCTTCATAGACAATATCAAGGGCTGTTTTTTCTCCCTGCTTCACTGTTCCGCAGAATTTTTCCAGGGTTTCCTCAGAAAGAAAAAGTTTCACCACGTCTTCTTTCTGCAGCTTTTCACTTCCGTCTGCCTTTTTTCCGTTTAAGGTAATGTTTTTCTTGCGAAGCATTTTATAAATAAAACTTTTTGGCGCTTCCTTTAAATATTTTCCCAGGAACTTATCCAACCTCTGTCCGCTTTCCATTTCTTTTATAACTAATTGCTTCATACTTTCTCCTAAAGGGAAATTGCCTGAATCACACGCATAATTTTCCCGTTTCTCGTAAGCTCCGGCTCTGACGGATCGGGACGGAATTTAATATCCTTTTCCAAAGACTCTCTGTGCTCCCACATGGAATCCAGCCGGGTTGTATAATCATTCAGCCTTGTAAAAATTTTCACGCTCACATAAAATCCGTTCTGACGAAGAATATCCTGAATGTGCTTTTCTACAAAGGCAGTGTCTGTCTTTGTCCTGCTGGTATATCCTACAACCGTGTTGCCGCACACAGCAATAGAATCCACAAAGGACTGTTTTTCATAAGCAGAAATAACCAGCTCATAGGAACAAGTCAGTCCTTTCTTATGCTTTTCAATCTGCTCATAGTCTTCCTGCTTCATGGGCTTTTGCATATACATCATAATCATGCCCACTGCAAACTTACAGGCAGGCAGACAGGCCACAACCGCCACAACGGTAAACACCGTATTTCTGGTTCTGTGTATATATAAACCTGTAAAAAATACCAGCAAAGGCGCAATAAAGGCCAGTATGGTATACAGTGTCCGCTTTTTCTGCTGGCTTTTAATATATCCGTAATCCCCTTTCTGGATTTTTTTCTTTGTCTTACTCATGCTCTATCCACTCCTCTTTTGCTCTTATACATGATGTTTATCATGATTCTGTGGGGAAGAAGCTTACAGAAAATCTGCGTCACCCTCATAGAAATGCCGTATACCGAAAGCTCCCTGCCTTTCTTCCCGTCCTTTATGGCTTTCCTTACAACACTATGAGGAGAAGCAATAAAAGGCTTTTTAAAAGCAGGCATATGCTCTCTTCCACCCATTTTGTCCAGAAACGGAGTGTCTACAGGACCGGGACACACGGCTGTCACCCGCACCTGCCCCTTCAGTTCCCGCCTCAGGGCTCTGGCAAAGCTTAACACATAGGCCTTTGACGCCGCGTACACGGCAAAGCCAGGCTGCGGCACAAAGGCAGCGCCACTGGCAAGCAGAAGAATCTGTCCATTCCTGCAATAGGGAAGGCAAAGCCTTGTCATCAGGGTGAGCGCCGTACAGTTAAGCTGAATCATATTTTCCAAATCCCGGCACTCGGTTTTTGCCACTTCTTTTTGCGTCCCTGCTCCTGCACTGCACACCAGCCAGGAAATATGCGGCTTTTCCTTTTCTAAAACCAGCTTCAGACTGTCAAAAGACGCCTGCTTTGTCATATCTGTGGAAAAAATCCGCACACTGGAAACTTCTCTTTGCAGCGCCTCCAAAGCTGTCCTGTTCCTGGCAACTGCCCATATTTCCTCTATACAAGGCTCTTTTTTGGCAAGCTGCCGGACAAATTCCCGTCCCATACCGCAGGAGGCTCCGGTCACTATGGCAATGTTTTTTCTCATGTCATCACCTTTTTCCAGTTTTCTTTTTATGCACATTTCTTATAGACTTCTTCTTTCTGCTTCTGTCCTTTTTTTCTGTTCCCTGCCTTTTGAAATCCGAAGCCTTTTCTCTGTCCTGCTTCTGTCCGCCTCGCGGTCGAATCAGGCACTTCTTGTCAAAGCCGATTAAATCCTTTCTTCCGCATTTTAAAAGAGCCTCTTTTACCAGATTATAGTTTTCTGGATTTTTATACTGTAAAAGAGCTCTCTGCATGGCTTTTTCCTTTGTACTTTTGGGAACGTATACCTCTTTCCCGGTTCTCGGGTCAATTCCCGTATAATACATACAGGTAGACATGGTAGAAGGCGTAGGATAGAAATCCTGCACCTGCTCCGGCATAAAGCCCATATCCCGCACATATTCTGCCAGCTTAACCGCTTCCGCAAGGGTACAGCCCGGGTGAGAGGACATGAGATAGGGAACCACAAACTGTTTTTTCCCGGATTCTTCATTTGCCCTCTGAAATTTCTTTAAAAATTCCTCATAAACCTGATGCTCTGGCTTTCCCATATAATAAAGCACCTGGTCGGACACATGTTCTGGAGCCACTCTTAACTGTCCACTGACATGATATTTTGCCAGCTCCTGCAAAAACACAGGAGAAGGGTCTGCATTTACATAATCAAAACGAATCCCGGAACGGATAAACACTTTCTTTATCCCCGGCAGCTTCCGCAGCTTCCGAAGCAGCTCCAGATAATCCTCATGGTCTGCCTCCAGATTTTTACAGGGCTTTGGAAACAAACACTGCCGATTGGTACAGATACCCTTTGTCATCTGCTTTTTGCAGGACGGGTGACGAAAATCTGCGGTGGGACCGCCTACATCGTGAATATATCCCTTAAAGTCCGGCTGTTCCTTATAACTCTCTGCTTCTTTTAGGATAGATGTGTGACTTCTGGTCTGCACGATTCTGCCCTGATGAAAGGCCAGGGCACAAAAATTGCAGCCCCCAAAACAACCACGATTGCTGGTAATACTAAACTGAATCTCCTCCATTGCAGGAATTTTTCCCTGCTTTTCATACATAGGGTGACTGGTTCGCATATAAGGCAGGTCATATACCCGGTCCATTTCCTTTTGAGTCAGCGGCTTGGCCGGAGGATTCTGTACCACAAAACCACGGCTTCCGTAAGACTCTGCCAATACCTGTCCTGTATAGGGGTCTGTATTTTCATACTGTGTCCGGAAGCTCTCTGCATAAGCTTTCCTGGAAGCCAGAAGTTCCTCATAAGAAGGCAGCACAATCCCTTTTTTAGGTGCCTCCTTTGTTTTGTAAACCGTTCCTGGCACAAAGGTAACAGAGCTTACAGGAATCCCCTTATCTAACGCCTGGGCAATCTGCAAAATGCTGTGTTCTCCCATTCCGTAGGAAATCAAATCTGCTCCGGAATCCAGAAGCACGGAACGTTTCATAGTATCTGACCAGTAATCATAATGAGCCATTCTCCGGAGAGAAGCCTCAATGCCACCCAGAATTACCGGGGTGTCCTTATACGTCTGACGAATGAGATTTCCGTAAACCGTCACAGCCCTGTCCGGTCGCAGCCCCATCTGGCCTCCCGGGGAATAGGCGTCCTGTTTCCTGTGTTTTTTTGCCACGGTATAGTGGTTCACCATGGAATCCATATTTCCCGCAGAAACCAGAAATCCCAGCCTCGGCTCTCCAAACACGGCAATGCTCTCCTTTTTCCTCCAGTCCGGCTGGGCAATAACGCCCACCGAATATCCCTGACTTTCCAAAAGCCGGGTGATAATTGCAGCGCCAAAAGAGGGGTGATCTACATAGGCATCTCCGCTGATATAGACAAAATCCGGCTGCCAGATGCCCTTTTCCTCCAGTTCCTTCCTGGTTACCGGCAAAAATCCTCTGCTCATACACACGCTCCTTTTTGTCCTTCTCTTTCCAGAACTTCAAAATAATCCAGCACATACCAGTCTGCCAGCTCCCGTTTCTGCTTTTCCTGTTTTTTGCTGTAAGCGTCCTCTATGGCACAGACCTTCATACCTGCATTTTTCCCTGCCAGAATTCCCAGGGGTACATCCTCAAAAACCAGACATTTCTGCGGCTCTGCATGCAGACCTTTTGCCGTTTTTAAATACACATCAGGGGCAGGCTTGCTTTTCGGCACTTCACAGCAGGTAGTAATACAATCAAAATAATCCTCTATTTTATGCGCCCGTAAAACTTCCGTAATCAGCTCTCTGCTGTTGCTGGAACTGATTCCCACGGAAATTCCCCGCTGCTTTAATTCCTTTAAAAATTCCAGTGCTCCTGGCTTTAAAGATACCTCATTACAATATTTATCCCTGGACATACGAAGCCAGGTATCCTTAATCTCTTCCAAAGAATCCTCTATCTGAAACCGCTCCTTAAAAAACATGGCGGTTTCTGTAAAACCCATACCTTCCAGCTCCTCCTGAAAGGTATCCAAATCCTCAGGGACTGCAACGCCCTTTTCAGACAAATACTCCATATCAATGGTCTTCCACAGCCACATAGAATCCACCAGTGTACCGTCCAAATCAAAAATAACGGCTTTTATCTTCTCAAGCATGTTCTTTCAACCTTTCTGTTTCTTCCTGTGTTAAAGCCCGGTACTCTCCCGGAGCTAACCTCTCGTCCAGTTCCAGACTGCCCATGGACAGACGTTTTAAATACACCACGTCGTTGTCCACTGCCTGAAACATTCGCTTTACCTGATGAAACTTTCCCTCCCGAATCGTCAGAAACACTTCTTTTGGTTCCTGTCCGTGTCTTCTTGCCTCTGCAGGCATGGTCTTTTCTTTCTCTCCGATGTCCACGCCCCTTTCCAGCTGTTTCAAATCCCCTTCTGAAACAGGCTTTGCAAGCTTTACAAAATACGTCTTATCCACATGTTTTTTAGGAGCCAGAAGCTCATGCGCCAGCATACCGTCATTGGTAATCAAAAGCAGTCCCTCGGTATCCTTGTCCAGACGTCCCACCGGAAACAAATCCTTTCTCTTTTTGGAAACAAGCAAATCCAACACTGTTTTCTCCCACTTATCCTCTGTGGCAGACACCACGCCCTTTGGTTTATTCAACATGTAATATTCAAAGGCTTCGTAGCAAAGGCTTTTCCCCTGTACTTCCACCTGATCTTTTTCTGTATCAATCTTGTACTCCGGGCTTTTGACGCACACTCCGTTTACGGAAATTCCGCCTTTTCGGATTTGCTGCTTGACCTGCGATCGTGTTCCAATACCCATGTCTGCCAGATATTTATCCAGTCTGATTTTTCCCATTACTGTAATCTCCACCCTGCATAATACTTATTTTTCAAAATTCCACGCTCCAGCTTGCCAAAGCCCAGAGCAAAGCCGTCCACACATACAAGCTGCCAGCCCTTTTCTTTGGCAGGCTTTAAATCAGATACTTCTATGGTTTCTCCCTTTAAATATTTCACAGTCCGCACATCATCAGAGGAAAGACAGATACAGGAAGCAAAGGTATCTGGTGACAGCGCCATGGCAAGCGCCTGGCTGGGTTCAAAGCGTTTTTTCCTGCTTTCCCCTAAAAACAGTCCGGTTCTTAAATAGCGAAGCTTCGGAAGCCTGACCGTTCCCGGCAGAAAATACAGTCTGTCCTTTTCTGTATAAAAGCTTCCTTCAGAAAAGTCCAGAGACACCAACCTTAAAAACTCTTCTGCCTCCTTAGGAAGCTCTGTGGCGCTCTTTTTCTCTGCCTTTGTTTTTTCCTTCTGGGCTTTTTCTCCTTTTTTTCTCAGAAGAGCGGCAAAGTGTCCCTCTCCCGGCATCTTATGAGGAAAAATACGGATACAGAGGGACAGCTGTCTGTTTATTTCCTCGGAAGCATGTGCCAGAGGAAAACCTTTTGTAAAGCCTTCATACCATTTTGGCTGCATCACTTCCATATCCGGACAGGATTCCAGAAGATAGGCAATCACCTCTTCGTTTTTCCTTTTTGGAAAAGGTACAGGTGGAATATAAAAGCATGCCTCCCGGCCTTAACATCTGCGCCCCCTGACAAATCAGTTCCTTCTGAATCCCGGCATAATATGCAGGGGGTTTTTCTTCCCAGTACTCTGCCATTTTCGGCTCTTTATGAAACATGCCCTCCCCGGAACAGGGAGCATCAATTAAAATTTTATCAAAAAATGACGGGAATTTTCCGGTAAGCCTTTTGGGGTCTTCACTTGTCACATAAATATTGGACAGACCTGCAAGTTCCAGATTCTTAAGCAATGCCTTTGCCCGGCTGTTGCTGATATCATTGGCAAGAAGAAACCCGGTTCCCTTCAGTCTTGCGCCAAGCTCCGTTGCTTTTCCTCCCGGTGCTGCACACAAATCCAGCACATAGTCCCCTTCTTGTATAGGAAGACGGCTGGCCGGGGTCATGGCGCTTGGCTCCTGCAGATAATACAGCCCTGCAAAATAATAAGGGTGTCTGGAGGGTGCCAGCTCCTTCGCGTCATCTGTATAATATCCATTCTCTATCCAGGGAATCTGTTCTCTTCCAAAAGGAGCCAGTGCTTCCCACTTTTCTTTTGTAAGCTTTCCTGTATTCAAACGCAGCCCCTGGCGAACCGGCTGTTCGTAAGTCTTTTCATACTCCTTAAACGCTTCGCCCAAAAGTGTGCGCATCTCTTGTTCGTAATCCTTCGGTAATCTTATCATATGTGCTAATTTTCCTCTATCTCTTCATATGTAAGAGCCTGTGCCCGATACCCTTCTGCCAGAATATCCAGTTCCTTATGAAACCTTTCCAGTTGTTCCAAATCCCCGGCTCTGTAAATGCGGTAAAATTCCTCCTGTATTTTTGCCACTTCCCGTTTATTGGAATAGTGATACAGATTTTCTATATTATATTTAAAATGTCTGCCACCAGATTGGACTGATGCAACATGGAATTCTGTGCGTCCATAACCTCATTCCGCACGGAAGACATTTCTGCGTCCAACTGCAGTATAGAATCTGCTGCCCGACTCAGTCTTTTTGTCAGATGTACGGGCATATTTCCTTTGTACTTATACTGCAGGGAATGTTCAATAGTTGCCCAGAAATTCATTGCCAGTGTGCGAATCTGAATCTCTGCCCGGATTTCCTTTCGTCCCTCCAGAGTTTCTGTGGCATACAGAATAATCATGTGATAGCTGCGGTATCCGCTTTGCTTCATATGGGTCACATAATCCTTTTCCTCCAGCACCTGCATGTCGCTGCGCCTGCGGATCAGTTCTGCCACCTTTTCAATATCCTCATAAAACTGACAGATAATGCGGACCCCCGCAATATCCTCCACTTTCTCCTCCAGTTCGTCCCAGGAGATGCTCTTCTTCTGCATTTTTTCCAGAATACTGTTAATTGATTTGACTCTGCCTGTTACCTGCTCAATGGGAGAATATAAATCCTTTTCCCTGTGTTCTTTCTTCAACTGATTAAATTTCATAACCAGCTCTTTCACCGCAAGCTCATAGGGAATCAGCAATTCGCGCCATAAACGTATTTCCATAAAACCTTACTCCTTAACTATATCCATAAAGTATAGCATATTTTTTTTCTTTTTAATAGAAAAAATTTTTCTGCCTGTTCTGTAAAAACTGCAGTACCGGATACGGATTTAAAGCATGCTCCTTTTCTTTTGGTGTCTGTACATAGATACCCAAATGCAGATGCGGTGGAAATTTCCCCCTGGTTCCTTCCTCTCCATATCCCGTATCTCCCAGAAAACCCAGTACCTCTCCGGCTTTTACTTTTTCTCCCTTTTCAAAATCCCCGGCATAAGAGGACAGATGTGCATAATAAAAATATCCGCCTCCTGGACTGCGGATTCCCATGCGATATCCCCCCAGAGGCAGCCAGCCAATCTGCTCTACTACGCCGTCCGTAATGCTGAGAACAGGATAATATCCGCTTTTTTCTTCCTTCCCGAAAATATCGCAGCCTTCATGAAACCGTTCGCCTCCAAAATTCCGTTTCTGATACCAGGAATTTTCAAAGAAAAACTGCTGACTCTGTTCCCCTTTTCTCCCTGCCACGGGGAAACATTGCAAATCCTCCCAAAAGTTTCCGTAAAGCTGCATCTCTTCTGGAGAAATTTTCAACTGTTCAAATCTCTCTGTAGGAAGCCCCTTGTCCCGCAGCTCCTGCAGGGAAACCGATTCCCTTAAAGCTCCGGTTATCTGGCAGTTCAAAAAAAGGCAAAAGCACAGCCATAGCAGCCATTTTCGCAAAAAAATCCCCCCGTCTGCCCACAGTTCTTACCCATACATATCATTCTATGTGCCTACGGAGGAATTTATGACTCTTTTTATTTTATTCTTTTTAATACTTCCAGAAGATATTTCCATACCCTTTCTACAGAGGAAATAGAAAGTTTTTCTTCTGTGGTATGGATACTTTCCATATCAGGTCCTAAGGATACACAGTCCAGTCCCGGAATCTTTTCATAAAACAGACCGCATTCCAGACCTGCATGAATCACCTTGACCTCTGGATCTTTTCCGTACATTTCCTTAAACACTTCTACCATAACAGGACGAAGGGCAGAATCCTGACAGTATTCCCATGCCGGATAATCTCCTTCTGTATCAAAACTGCCGCCTAAAAATTCGGTCAGATACGCAATTTTATCTGCCAGAGCCTGTTTTGCGCTTCCTACAGAGCTTCGTACACTGGCTGTTCCGTACAGAGCCTCAGGTGTCAGACAGGTAACGCCCAGATTACAGGAAGTTTCCACCAGATTCTCAATAAATCCACACATCTTCTGAATTCCGTTTGGATAATGCAGAAGGAAAAACAGAACCTTTTCCTGGCTTACGGGATGCAGCACGGGTTCTGTTCCTTCCCCTGCTGCTTCCACAGTTACGGTAATCCCCTCGTCACTGCCTGTATATTCTTTTCTCAGTGTTTCTGTAAAACTCTCTGCATATGCACACAAAGTCTTTCCGTCCTCTTCGCCTGCAAGTACCAGAGCCTCTGCCTTTCTTGGAATGGCATTGTCTTTCTGTCCTCCGCAAAGCTCAGCCAGGGCATACTCTGCCTTTTCCTTTCCCTCATGGAGAAATCTGGCAAGCAGTATGGTAGCGTTTGCACGGTTTTTGTCAATCTCTGCACCGGAATGACCGCCCATAAGACCGGAAACCGTAATTTTCCATTTTTTCTCTGTATACTCCTGATATTTTACCGGAAGCTTTGATACAGCCGTCATGCCCCCTGCACAGCCAGCCCACAGATATCCCTCTTCCTCTGAATCCAGATTCAGCAGATATTTTGCCTTTAAAGGCGCAGTATCAAGCGCTGCCGCACCCAGAAGCCCGATTTCTTCATCTACAGTAATTACTACCTCTAAAGCCGGGTGCTGCAGAGTATTGTCCTCTAAAATTGCCAGGGCATAAGCCACAGCAATGCCATCATCGCCTCCCAGGGTTGTATCCTCTGCATAGATAAAATCCCCATCAATGCCAAGGCGAAGAGGATCCTTTGTAAAATCATGGTTGCTCTCCGGCTTTTTCTCGCATACCATATCCATATGCCCCTGCAGCATTACAGTAGGGGCATTTTCGTATCCTTTGGACGCCTCTTTAAAAATTACAACATTGTTGCTTTTGTCCTGAATACAGCGAAGCCCCTTTTCTTTGGCAAAGTCTGCCAGATAGTCACTGATTGCTTTTGTATTGCCTGAACCGTGAGGAATCTTTGTCAGTTCCTCAAAATAATAAAAAACTCTCTTTGGCTCTAAATTTTCCAAAACTGCCATTTCTGTTACCTCCTGCTGTTTTCTATGTTCCATTTTTACACATTCCGCATCAAATAGCAAGTCCCATTCCGGATTCTCACATAGTCGGCTTTTTTCTTTCATATAGTAAAACAAATCATCTTTCATGGGGTAAGGCTTATATGAAACGCATACTCGCATTTCTCTCTGTCCTGCTTTTCTTTTCTCTTTTACTGTTCTTTCCTCAACAGTCTCTGGCAGGAGCAAAGGCAGGACTGATGCTCTGGTTTTATACGCTTCTTCCTTCCATGCTGCCTTTTCTTATTCTGTCCTCTCTGATTTTACATATGGGACTTTTAGACCCTCTGCTCACAAAAGGAGAGCATATCTGGCGCAGGCTCCTTCAGCTTTCTCCCCAAGGCGCCTACGCTCTTTTTATGGGAATTCTCTGCGGCTATCCCATGGGTGCCAAAACCACGGCAGACCTGTACCGAAAAGGCTCTGTTTCCAGACAGGAGGCAGATTATCTGCTCACGTTTTCCAATTATCCCGGTCCTGCCTTTCTCCTTACCTATCTTTGTGTGGGTATTCTGCAAAGGGAGGATTTAGCCTTTCTCACCTGCGTAATCCTCTACCTGTCCTCTTTCCTTACCTCTCTCTTTTTCCGTCCTTCTTCCCAAAAGCGGGAATTACAGACAGACTGTATGCCTTCCTCCCCTATAAACCTGTCTGAAAAAAGCGCAAAAAAGGCATCTGGCTCTCTGTCCTTTGGAGAAGCCCTAGATGCCTCTATTCTGAATGGTTTTCTATCCATCACCAAGCTGGGCGGATATATTATCCTGTTTTCTATTTTCCAGGTTTTCTTAAAAAAAGCCCTGCCTGCAACTCCCTGGGTTCGGTATCCTGTTCTGGGACTTATGGAAATCACCACAGGACTTTCTGCGCTTTCCACAAGCAGTCTTTCTTTTCCTGTGCAGTATGTACTGTCCCTGTCCTTTACCTCCTTTGGCGGCTTCTGCGTGGCAGCACAGACGAAATCCATGCTGTCCGGCACAGACCTTTCCCTCCTGCCTTATTTAAAAGGAAAAATCTGTTGCTCTTTTTTCACCCTGATAATCACCCTTTTCTTAGTCAAAATCATCAAAGTCATCGTCTAAATCATCATCAAAATCGTCTGGCTCATAGGATTCTGCCTGTGCAGGAGAGGGCGCTGCATTTTCTGTTTCCTGTACAGGAGTGCTGCTGCCCTGTGCAAGCTGAGGAGAAAGCTCTGCGCGGTTCTGTTTGATTACATCTACAGATGCCTGCAGGGCACGAACAAACTCATTGTATTTTGCCGCTGCATCTTCTAACATAGAAGATGCAATCTGTCCCATATTTGCCATCATTTCATCCGTATAGGAAACTGCGCTCAGGCGCAAATTATTTGCATCGTTTGTGGCTGCATCAATGATTGCCTGTGCCTGCTGGTTTGCGCTATTTACAGTTTCGTTTGCCTGTGCATATGCCTGCTGCATAACCTCAGACTCTTTTACCATTTCCTGTACCTGCTTCTTGGTATCTTCAATGATATTGTCTGCCTTTGCCTGTGCGTCCTGCAGAATCGCTTCCTTGTTGCTGATGATCTTCTGGTATCTTTTGATTTCATCAGGAGTTTTCAGACGCAGTTCTCTTAAAAGCTCTTCGATTTCTTCTTTATTCACAATAATCTTTGTTGTGGATAAAGGCTGATATTTACAGCTCTCTACATATTCTTCAATCTCTTCAATAATCTGTTCAATTCTGCTGCTCATTTCTTCATTCTCCTTATCGTGTCCTCATTCTATTCTTCCGAATGTCTGTTTCTGTACTTTTCCTCCACCTTTTCCTTCACATAATCCGGCACAAATTTGGAAATATCCGCACCGAAATAAGCTGCCTCTTTTACTGTGGTGGAACTCAGATATGCGTACTGCAGACTGGTTGTCAAAAACATGGTGTCTATATCTGTTGCCAATACCCGGTTTGTCTGAGCCATCTGCAGCTCGTATTCAAAATCTGTAATCGCACGCAAACCACGGATAATCACCTTGGCCTCACAGCTTCGTGCGAAATTAACGGACAAACCGTCGAAAGACTGCACCTTTACATTTGCTATCTCTTTCGTTATATACTCTAATATATTAACACGTTCCGCTACAGAAAACAACGGACTTTTTGCAGAATTATTCAAAACTGCCACAATTACCTCATCAAAAAGCGCTGCTGCTCTTTTTATAATATCTAAATGTCCATACGTTGCCGGGTCAAAGCTGCCCGGATAAATCGCTCTTGTCATTTTGGTGCCTTTCTTATAAAAACATGCTGATTGGTCTTATACCGTTTTACCTTCTCTTTTAAAAATCCGTATTCCTCCAGATAATCAAATTCTGTAGAAAGGGAGGCTTCCACAACAAGCCGCGTATTTTCATCTATACAGGAGGCGTCCTTTAAGACCTCCAACACCTGTCTTTCCAGTCCTTTATCATATGGCGGATCCATGAAAATACAATCAAAAGGCTCTTCCTTTGAAATAGAAGAAAGAGCGGTGAATACCTCCTGACAGTATACCTGCGCTTTAGAGGAAAGTCTGGTAAAACGCAGATTTTCCTCTATCACGGCTGCTGCCCTTCTGTTTTTTTCGATAAAAGCACAAAAATCCGCGCCTCTGCTTAACGCCTCAATTCCAATTCCTCCACTACCTGCGAAAATATCCAGGAATCTGCACTGGCACAGATAAGGCTGAAGCATATTAAACAGGGTTTCCTTAATGCGGTCTGTGGTGGGACGGGTTTCCAGCCCCGGAATGGTCTTAAGTGGCATACTCTTTGCGCTGCCTGCAATTACTCTCATATATTTTATCCTTTTTCGTATATAGCTTTTAGCGATTCAGACGATAATCCAAATCGCCCTGATCCAGTCCCAGTATCAGGGACTCTGCCGTTGCAATATTGGTTGCAATGGGAATGTTGTACTGGTCGCAGTATCTGGAAATCTGATATACGTCCGGTTCTTTTGCGTCTATCATCGCCGGATTGTAAAAAAAGATTACCATATCAATATCACCGCGCTCAATCATTTCTGTAAACTGCTTATCTCCGCCCATACTTCCCGGAAGGAATTTATGGACACGGAGGTTGGCAGCCTCTTCAATACGCCTTCCTGTAGTCCCGGTTGCATAGATTTCGTGCTTTGCCAGTATATTTTTATAGGCAATGCAAAAATCTTCGATCAGGGCTTTCTTACTGTTATGTGCTATAATCCCAACGTTCATCTACATCAATCCTTATTTTTTATAATAATAACAATATCGGCATCTGTATCACCTGGTACTGTTACCCAGAGTTATTATAGCAAAAACACCAAGTTTTTGCAATTATTTTTTCATCATTTATACACTTTTTACAAAACCAAATGTTCTCTTGCATGATAATCACTCTGATTTTGAAACTCGATTTCATATTGTAATACAATTCTCAGAATTTGTCAAAACTTGAAAGAACTTCTAGGGTAAAATTTTTTAAAATTCACATAATAGCATTGTAACACAAAATCACATTCCAAAGGAGGAACTAAAAATGTCTAACAACAATTCTTCTTCAAACAGAGCAGCCGTACCAGAAGCAAAAGGTGCATTGAACCGTTTCAAATACGAAGTTGCCAATGAACTGGGTGTACCCCTTACAGACGGCTACAACGGAAACCTGACTTCCAAACAGAACGGTTCCGTAGGCGGTTATATGGTGAAAAAAATGATTGAAGCACAGGAAAGACAGATGAGCGGCACAGGTTCTACACAGCAGTTCTAAATACTTCTGTCATTTACGGAAAAGAGGGCTTTTTACAGGTCCTCTTTTTTGTGCATATTTTTTCAAGATTCCTCTGGACATTTTCCTTTTCCAGGAGTATGATAAAAAACATAGAAAACATATGTTTTCTTCTCAAATGTCTGTTGCTTCCCGGTATGCAACGAAAAGATACCCGGGTTCAAATGTTCGTTGCTCCCTGGTACGCAATAAAAACATTACCAGGCTCAAATACAGCCATTTCTTAAAGCATATCCAAAATCATATCAAATCAATCAAATCTTAGGAGAATCTATGACAAATCATTATTTTTATTTCATTTCTGATGAATATTTTCAAAAATTTCCGGACAGGTATCTGATGAAAAACAAAGAATCTACGGATGGACAGACCCACAACCGCCCCTGCTACTGTGCCTTTCAGGACAGACAGCACCCGGAAGTATACTGGCTGATTCCCTTTTCCTCTCAGGTCGCTAAATTCCGAAAAGTTTACAAAAGCAAGCTTGCCCGGTATCACCGATGCAACACCCTTGTATTCGGTGAAGTTTTAGGTCACGAAAAAGCCTTTCTGATACAGAATATGTGTCCTGTCACCCGGCGCTATGTTACCATGCAGTACATGGACGCTGCCAGTCAAAAGCCTGTGTGCATTTCCCAAAAAACGCAGAAGCAGATTCTGAAATATTCCAGAGAGGTTTTAGAACAACTCCGCCATGGAAATTCCTCTCTTATCTTTCCCAATGTCCTTTCCATTGAACAGCAGCTTCTTAATGAAGAGCAGAAAAAAAGAACCCCTTTTATTTCTCTGCCATAAAAGAAGTTCTCTCCTGTTGCCTTCGTCTGTTTTATAAGTCTATTTTTCTTCCGCCTTCTACGAATTCACCGTTTACCACATAGTAAGCAGCGCTTTCTTCCGGTTTCACATAAATCTGTACGTCCTTGATGTCGCTTTCCTTTTTGCCTGTTTCTGCTGCCCATGCTGTCTTCACATTTGTTTTAATGACTTCCATGTCATACTCCTTGCCTGCAAACTGTAAGAATACAGTTTCCTTTACAACAGCCTTTGCAGTTGGCTTTGTGGCAGTTGCTTTTTTTGCAGCAGCCTCTTTCTTGGCAGCTCCTCTTTTTACTGTTGTTTTCTTAGCAACTGTTTCTGTTTTTGTTTCTTCTGTCTTCGCTGGAGTCGTCTTTGCAGCAACAGCTTCTGCTGCAGCCTTTGTAGTTGTCTTTCTGACTGACATTTTCTCTCCTCCTTTGTTTCTTGCAACTTTCAATGTCCCGTCTATGATAACTCTTTTTCCAAAAACTTGCAAGTTTTATGGAAAATATTTTTTATATCAAAGCAATTTTTCCTACAACCCCGGCATTTCCATACGCTCTCTGGCATAAGACAACAGACAGCTTCTCAGCCTTTCGTTCTGAGGAAGGGATAAATCTCTGTCCAAATCCAGGATTGCTCCTGCTGCCTGGCTGGCATCCTTTAAAATTTCGGAATCCTGGAAGATATCTGCAAGCCGAAACTCCAGAAGACCGCTTTGCCGGATTCCAAACAAATCTCCCGGTCCCCTCAGTCTTAAATCTTCCCCTGCAATAAAAAATCCATCGTTGGACTTTACCAGAATTTCCAGACGCTCCTTTGTTTCTGCGTCCTTTCCTCCCTGGACAAAAATACAGTAGGACTGATGCTCACCTCTACCTACCCGTCCTCTGAGCTGATGAAGCTGTGCCAGGCCAAACCGCTCGGCATTTTCCACCATCATAACTGTAGCGTTTGGTACATTGACACCTACTTCAATGACTGTGGTAGATACCAGCACCTGAATTTCGTTGTCTGCAAATTTCTCCATGATTTCATTTTTTTCTGCTGCTTTCATTCTCCCGTGAAGATAAGCTACCCGGATATCACCTGGCAGGGCTTCCTGAAGCTTTCTGCTGTAGTCTAAGACATTTTCCGCCTCTAATCCCTCGCTTTCCTCTACCATGGGACAAATAACATAGACCTGCCGTCCCTGCTGCACCTGCTTCTCAATAAAACGGTAGGCAGTTGGCCTGTAAGAGGTATCCACCACACAGTTTTTAATGGGAAGTCTTTTTGCAGGCAGCTGATCCATGACAGAAATATCCAAATCCCCATAAAGGATAATAGCCAAAGTTCTGGGAATCGGCGTTGCACTCATAACCAGCACATGAGGTCTGACTCCTTTTTTAGACAAATCCTCTCTTTGATTCACTCCAAAACGATGCTGCTCATCTGTAATGACAAGCGCCAGATTTTCGTATATCACCTTTTCCTGTATCAACGCATGGGTTCCTATAATAAGTTGTGCCTTTCCCTGCGCAATTTTTTCATAACGCTCCCGCTTCTCCTTTGCAGTCTGAGAACCGGTCAGAAGCACAGTTTCAAAAGGAAAGCTCTGCTGTTGCACCAGCCTGCACAATTCTTCATAATGCTGCCTTGCCAAAACTTCTGTAGGTACCATAAGAGCTGCCTGATATCCATTAGCTGCTGCCAGTATCATAGAAAGAAAGGCAATAATCGTCTTTCCGCTTCCCACATCACCCTGTACCAGCCTGGACATCAGAGTATGTCCTGTCATATTGGTTTCAATTTCGTTCCATACTCTCCTCTGTGCATGAGTCAGAGGATACGGCAGACTCTCTATAAGCTTTTCTGTTTCCCACACCGGTTTTATGGAAAAAGTATTTTGCGACTCCATATTTTTTTCCTTCATCATGCGCACAGACAGAATAAAAAATAAAAATTCATCAAAAACCAGTCTTCTGCGTCCCACAACCAAATCTTTTTTATCTTTTGGAAAATGAATGTGCGACAGCGCATAATTATATTCTGCCAGCCGGTAATGATTCCTGTATTCTTCCGGAAGATACTCCGCAGTAATTTCCCGGTTTTCCAAAATCTGATGCATGGTTTTTACCATAAACTTATTGGTCAGTCCCTTTGTCAGAGTATATATAGGATACAGCGTGTAAAGAAGCCCTTCATAATCCTCTCTTTTAAAAATTTCCGGGTGTTCCATAATCAATCGCGCCCCTTTTTTGACGACTGTCCCCCGAAAAATATAAAATCCGCCTGCCTGAAGCGTATTCCGCAAAAAGGGCATATTGTACCAGATAAGCTGCAGACTGCTTTTCTCGTCCTTTATTGTAGCAGTTACCACCGTTTTTCTGCCCGTATTACTCATACCCACTCTGCCGGTAATTCGCCCGAAAACAGCCGCCTTTTTCCCGGGTTCTGCCTCTGATACGGCAATCGGCTCTCTGTACTCATCATAATCTCTGGGATAGTATCTGAGAAAATCTCCTACCGTAAAAATCCCCAATTTTGCCAGAAGCTTTTCTGTCTTTTCCCCGATTCCTTTGATACTCCGTACGCTGTCCTGCTCTTTCATTTCCTGTTTCCTGCCTCCCTTTTCCCTTTCGCTTCTATTCAATCCCTTCCCAAAAAGGCTCCTCCTCTGTAAAAATACAGTTTTCTGTAAAAAAAGGCTGCTGCACCTCTGTGTCTGCCACAGCACCTGTACAGCAACCTTATTTTTATTATTATGCGCTCCCACGCCTGCCGTAAATCTCTATTCCACAGATACTACATAGTAGTAAATCGGCTGTCCGCCGTTATGAATTTCAATATCAAAGTCAGGATACAGCTCGCTCAGACGTTCCTCCAGATGCTCTGCGTCCTCTTCAGATACCTCCTGTCCATAATAAACACTGATAATTTCAGAGTCTTCATCAACCATTTCCTGCAGTGCAGCTACTGTGATATCCTCGATTCCCGGTCCCACAGCCAAAAGACCATGGTCGCCAATTCCCATAATATCTCCCTGACGGATATCTTTGTCATCAATTCTTGTATCACGAACCGCATAGGTAATCTGTCCTGTCTTCACATTCTGTACTGCTTCCAACATTTCCTCTGTGTTCTGTTCCACGGTTTTATCCGGCACATAGGAAATCAATGCAGTAATTCCCTGAGGAATGGTTTTTGTAGGAATGACAATAATATTCTTATCCTCTGTCAAATCTCTGGCCTGATTTGCTGCCAGAATAATATTCTTGTTGTTCGGGAAAATGAAAATATTCTTTGCACGAACCCGGTCAATGGCCTGCAGAACATCTTCTGTACTTGGGTTCATGGTCTGTCCGCCTTCAATCAGGTAATCTGCACCCAATTCTTTAAAGATTTCACCCATTCCTTCTCCCACGGATACGGAAATAAAGCCAACCTCTTTCTCCGGCTCCAGAGCTGCCTGCTGTGCCGCCATCTTTTCAGCTTCCTTGATTACTTTTTCATGATGCTCCAGACGCATATTATCAATTTTCATGTTGGATAACTGTCCATACGTCAACGCCCTCTGAATTGCCTTTCCAGGATCATTGGTATGTACATGGACCTTAACGATTTCATCGTCTGCCACAACCACCAGAGAATCCCCGATAGACATGAGATATTCCTTGAACGCATGCTCGTCCTTATCTGTAAACTGCTTTTCCAGCATAATAATAAACTCTGTACAGTATCCAAATTTAATATTGCTTTCTTCTGCAGATACCGGCTTTGTCATTGCTGCTGTTTTGGGCTTTTCAAAATTCAAATCAATTTCTTTGCCCATATAACCGTCAAAAGCACCTTTTAATACTTCCAGAAGACCCTGTCCACCGGAATCCACCACACCTGCTTCCTTCAGTACCGGAAGCATATCCGGGGTTCTGGAAAGCACCAGCTCAGCCTCTGCAATCACATCTGTAAAAAAGGCCTCCAGGCTTTCACTTTCTCCTGCAATTTCCAACGCTTTTTCTGCTGCGCCTCTGGCAACTGTCAGAATAGTTCCCTCTTTTGGCTTCATAACTGCCTTATATGCGGTTTCCACACCTTTTTCAAAAGCTCTGGCAAAGGTAGCTGCATCTACTGTATCATGGTGTTCAATCACTTTTGTAAAGCCTCTTAAAAGCTGAGAAAGAATAACACCGGAGTTTCCTCTTGCCCCTCTTAAGGAACCGGAAGAAATCGCTTTTGCTAAAGCTTTCATACTGGAATCTGACAGTGCGCTTACTTCTGATGCTGCTGACATAATGGTCAGAGTCATATTAGTTCCTGTATCTCCGTCAGGAACCGGAAAAACGTTTAATTCATTAATCCACTCTTTTTTCGCCTCCAGATTTTTTGCCCCGGAAAGGAACATTCTGCCAAGCATCTTCGCATCAACGGTATTGGTATTCAAAACAAGTTTCCTCCTTATTAATCAATTACTCTTACGCCTTCTACAAGGATATTGATCTTCTCTATAGTCAGGCCTGTAAATTCTTCTACTTTGTACTTCACGTTACTGATTAAATTGTCAGAAACTGCTGAAATACTGACCCCATAAGCAACAATCACATGAAAGTCCAGGGTAATGCGGTTGTCCGCAATGGTTACATTAATTCCATGTCTTAAGCTGTCCCTCTTTAATAATTTTACAAGTCCATCCTTCATGCTTACGGCAGCCATACCTACAATTCCAAAACATTCCACTGCTACGCTGCCCGCATAAGTGGCAATCACATCTGTATCAATCGTAATTTTTCCTAATCCTGTATCAACAAATCCATTCATGCACGGATACCTCCATACTTTTTTATATATGTATTCTATCATATCTTTCCCAAAAACGAAATAATAATTTAAATTTTTTATAATTTCACTTGCAAAACTGCCTTTCATCTGCTAAAATAGTCAGTGTTGTGAGTTTGTTACACGGACTTATTATATATTTAAGGAGGTGCTACCATGGCAAAGTGCGCAATTTGTGAAAAAGGTGCTCATTTTGGAATCAGCGTGAGCCATTCTCATAGAAGATCCAACAAAATGTGGAAATCCAACATCAAATCTGTAAGAGTAAAAACAGACAATGGAAATGCAAAGAAAATGTACGTTTGTACTTCCTGTTTAAGAAGTGGTAAAGTAGAAAGAGCTTAATACTGATTGACACGTTGACAGACCTTGTCGAAAGACAGGGTCTGTTTTATTATGCTTATAAAGAATAATAAAACAGACAGAAACCATCAGGGGTGCGGCACAAAATCCCCGGATTATGCGCCACACCCCTGTCTATTTCAATTCATTTGCTGAAACACGGATTTACTTTACCGGCAGGCGCAGAACAGATTATATCCTACCAACAGACATAACGCTGCCACAACTACCATAAACAGTGTCTTAGGAAAAATCAAAGCAATAAACAGTCCCATTCCAAATGCAAACAGGAATAACCCGCATACCCGGTTCATACTCTGTTCTCCTTTGCCTTCTCCCTATCAGTATATGCAAAACTGCTCCTTTTCTATTCTTTTTCTACTCTGCTTCCTGTACTTCCGGCTCTGTTTTCTCCTCTGTATGGATTACAACCTCTGCCTCTTTCTTTCCCTCTGTAAACTTATTCAGGAAATCCGGCACCATATCCAGGATTTTGGTAAGTCCGTCCTGATTTTTAATGTTTACCAGCTTTGTCACTCCATTGGAAATCACCAGTACTGCGCTTGGAGAAATCTTTCCTCCCATACCGCCGCCGCCATTGTTTTTCTTTTCTTCTGAAAAAGCGCCTGCTCCCACGCCAAAAGAAACATCTACCAGAGGCAGAATAATGGTATCTCCCACGGTAATTGCCTCTCCCACTACAGTTTTTGTAGTAATAAAGCTGTCCATCCCTTTAAACAGTGATTCTACTGTAGACTGAAAATTATTTTCTGCAGCCATATCTGCTTCCTCCTTAAATATATGTTTTTATCCTTTTCACTAAATATCGAATATCCCGGTTTCTGAACAAGTTCCATACCAGAAGCACAAAATGAATCCCGTAAATTCGTCCTCTTACCAGAAGTTCTCCCTGGAAAATTCTCTGATCAAAATAAGGCTCTATGGTAAAGTGTTTCCCATATAAGGGATAAAATATGCCTAGACCGCCCAAAAGCTCTCCGGTAAGACAGGGGTCTTCAAAGCCAAACTTCACATATCCCTCTACTTTTTTTGGCCGTATACGGCGAAAAAGCTTTTTCAGTTCTGCCAAAAACAGAATCCGGCTTCTTTGAAATGGTTCTGAACCCCACAATTCTTTTACAGATTTTATTTTAGCACAGATTTTCTTCCATGTTAATCGGAAATTTCCCAGAGCCTTAAAAACCCTTCCCGGAATCTGACACAGCTTTTTCAAAAAAGCGACCGCTGTCTTCGGTAAACCCATAAGCCTTTTGAAAACAGAGGCTTTCCTTTCCCTAACAGAATCCTGAGGTTTAGAATTTTCTTCTTTCTCAGGCTCTTCTTCATGGTCTGAAGGTACTGCAATTTCCTTTTCCTTTGGCAAACGCTGCCGTTCTTCTTTTTCTGATACAACGTCGGATAACTCCTCCTGCGTTTTTTTTGAAAGCTGCTGCTTCTTTCGGTTTTCTCTCTTTTTCAGAAAGCCCTGCAGCTTTTCCAGAGGAATCCCGAAAATTCTTACAGAAAATCCCTGTTTTTTCTCCCTTCCTTCAGAAAAGCCTTTTACAGATATGAGATGAAAAAGCCAATATACCATCACAGTTCCCTGACAGCCCTCCTGACTCTTTGTCCCCTGCAGTCTGTATCCCACAGGACAAAGGAGCATTGATAGAAGAACCAACAGCAGCAAACCGAAAATAACCAGCAGCAGGATTCCCAGAAGCTTTAATATTATCAATAAGATATGTAGCACTATCATAATGTCACCTGCCGCTCTCCTCTCTTATCTGCTGCTCCAGCCACTGCCGCACCTGGGCAGTGCCTGTCTGTGCATATGCTTCCTCCACCAGCCTTTTTGTCATCTCCAAAGCCTCCATATAGCCGCAAGAGAGTCCTATAATGATGGGACAGCTCTTCCTTCTGGCTTTTTGTTTCAACTCGTTGGCTGAAAAAATATCCAACTGATTCTCAGGATTTGATGCCAGTGTAATGAGATAAGTATCAAGAACACCTGCACCCCTATTGATTTTCCGAATCAACTGCTTTTTCTTTCTCTTTGCATTATCGCCAACATACAGCTTCTTATACCAGTTTAACATAAATCCTCTTACCCTGAATCCTTATTCTTTCTTTTTTTCCTTTTCCAGCCGTTCTTCCAAAGTTCTAACCACAGTTTCCAGAACCTTGACCCTGGCATAATATTTGTCATTTCCCTCTACAATAATCCAGGGTGCCATGGAAGTAGAAGTGCGGATAATCATTTCATTGACCGCTTCTTCATAAAATTCCCATTTTTCCCGGTTTCTCCAGTCCTCTTCTGTAATTTTCCACTGCTTTGCCGGATTTTCCATTCTGTCCTGAAACCGCCTTTTCTGTTCGTCCTTATCAATCTGCAGCCAGAATTTCAACACAATGGCTCCGGCATGAACCAGGGAGGCTTCCATTTCATTGATTTCCCTGTAAGCTCTCTGCCATTCCTCTTTTGTACAAAAATCTTCAATACGCTCCACCATAACTCTTCCATACCAGGTTCTGTCAAAAATTGCAATATGCCCTGTTTTTGGCATGTTTCTCCAGAATCTCCAGAGATAATGATGGATTTTTTCTGCTGCGTCCGGGGCTGCCGTTGGGTTTACCACATAGCCTCTTGGATCCATGGGCTCTGTCAGACGCTTAATTGCGCCGCCCTTTCCCGCTGCGTCCCAGCCTTCAAAGCCCAATACCACAGGAATTCTTCTCCGGTAAATCTCACTATGCAAAAGCTCCATGCGTTTCTGAAGCTTTTTCAGTTTTTCTTTATACTCTTTCTGTGTATAGGAAAGAGATAAATCTACCTTGTTTAAAACAGAAGATACCAGCAGCTTTTCTGATGTTTCTTTCCTGACTGCTTTTTGCACAGCTCCTTTTTCTTTTTTTGCAATAGCCTCCTTCAGACGACGAATCACTTCTGTATAAATTTTAACTGTAGCAAATCTTCTGTCTTCCGCCTCTACAATCACCCAGGGCGCATAGGCGGTTTCTGTTTTTTCCAGCATTTCCTCATTCATGGCCTTGTATTTTTCATAGGATTTGTTGCGCTTCTCATCTGCTTTGGTGACCTTCCAGGCAGTTTCCCTGGAAGAACGCATTTTGTCAAACCGCCTTCTCTGTTCCTCTCTGCTGATGTAAAGAAAAAATTTCATCAACACATTGCCGTCATCAGTAAGGGTTCTCTCAAAGTCCCGGATTTCCTGACAATCCTCCGAAAACTCCTTACCGGACACCTTTTTTTCAAATCGCTCCACAGAAAGTCTGCGGTACCAGCTTGTATCAAAAATAGCAATCCGTCCTCTTTCCGGAGTTTTTATCCAGAATCGGCGCAGGAAGGGATACCTTTTTTCCTCCTCACTCTCCTCCTTTATGGCAAACACCTGAAAGCCTCTTGGATCAAGAGGGTGAATCAGACGGTTTATGTACCCCTTTTCCGGAAGCGTCCAGCCTCAAAAACAAGTATGACCGGAATGTTCAGATTCCTGCAGCTTCTCTGCAAAGCAGCAAGTGTATCCTCCAATTCCTCTATCTTTTCCCGGTAGGCTTCCTTTGACAGTTTCTTCGTAAGATCCATCTGTTCCAACATCATGCTTCCTCCTTCCCATACAGATATCAAAAGGGCTGCCCCGCGAACCGCGCACTCTTCCTTGTGCAGTCCATGGGCAGCCCCGTACCTGTTACAGCGTCCTCAATGAACCGGATCAAAAATACTTCCGGTTTCCCCACAGATTTGCTTTTTTCAAATCCAGGTATTCATTGTAAGCTTTTTCCAAAATCTGCTTTTCATTCGAAAAGCGTAAAAGGTGGTAAGCCTCGTGAAATTTGTAGAAACCGGAATCCACAAAGTATTCTTCTTTCTGGGGTCTGCTAAAATAACTTCCCGCAGACATGAGATACCAATATACCTCTTTTTCTACAGTATCCTCCGGTATACAAAAACTATACTGGCTTTTTCCCACATATTTCATAATGGTTGCTGTCACTCCGGCTTCTTCCTTTACCTCTCGCAGCGCTGTGTCCTTATAGTCCTCGCCTTCCTCTACCGTTCCCTTTGGCAGCACCCAGCCTTCATATTTATGCTTGTAGGACTTATACAAGGTCAGTATTTTTCCCCGATATATTACCACTCCGCCACAGCTTGTTGCTTCAATCATTTTGCAAATCCTCCTGCTTAAAGCACCCTTTGGTGCCTGCGTTGTGTTTCTTTATTGGTAGTATACCTCTTTTTTCAGACAAGTGCAACAACCAGCTTAACCATAATAAAAAGCATTGAAAATTTCATGAGCCACCGGTACAGCCACCGTGCTTCCGGTTCCTGCACCCTCTGCAATCACAGCTATCGCCAAATCCGGATTCTCCACATTGGAAAAACCGATAAACCAGGAATGCGTCTTAATACTTCCGTCCGAGCCGTAATATTCTGCTGAACCTGTCTTTCCTGCTGCAGAATAACTTTCTCCGGAAAGCTGTGTACCGGTCCCTCTGTTTACCACCTCTGCCATAAGTGTTTTCAAGGTATTGGCTTCACTCTCTGTCATCAGTTCCTTATACACAGACGGCTTTGTACTTTTTACCGTTGTACCGTTTACTGTTTCTACGCGCTCAATGTAGTAAGGCTGCATCAGCTTCCCGTTATTAGCAATAGCGCTGGTAATCAAAGCCATATGCATAGGGGATACCAGAGTATTCCCCTGTCCAATGGAAGTCTGCATTAACAGCGGGTTGCCCGGTGTGCTTCCAAGTTCAAATTTACTCTTGGCATATTCAATGGGAATAGGCAGTTTTTTGTTAAACAGCAAGTCCTCTGCGGTTTTCTGCAGATTGCTGCCGCCCAGGTCAAGTCCCATCTGGGTAAAGGCTGTGTTACAGGACTCTGCAAAAGCAGTAGTAAAGTCCTCTGTTCCGTGTACTTCTCCGCCAAAACAGGGAATGGTATGCCCATCTACGGTAATGCTGCCACTACAGTTATAGGAAAAGTTATCAATCGTTCCGTTTTGCCTCAGATAAGCAAGGGCGTCTACAACTTTAAAAACGGATCCCGGAGGATACGCCCCCTGGGTTGCCCTGTTTAGAAGGCTGCTGTTACTGGAATCACTGACCAGATACTCCCAGTCCGCACTTAGCGTATTGGGATTAAAATCCGGCTTGCTGACAGATGCCAGCACAGCCCCTGTCTTGGGATTTAGTACAACCACAGCTCCATTATAGCCCCCCAGTGCATTGTAAGCAACCTCCTGCAGCCTGGTGTTTAAAGTGGTAATCACATTATCACCCGGATTTTTCTTTTCCAGAATTTCATTTTGTACCTGGTCAATATAATTGTTGTGCGAAGTCATAAGAGAAAAATTGGCAAGAGCCTCAATCCCGTTTTTTCCATGGCTGTCATAGCCTACCACATGAGCAAACATATTTCCATATGGATATACACGAGTTTCATTTCCAGCCTCATCAGTTTCGGTATTTGCCAGCACCAGTCCGTCTGCAGAATAGATGCCGCCTCTTAAAATCCGATCCTCCATCTGATTCTGGCGGGTATTGTAAGGGCTGCTGTTTACCTCTTCCCGTTTTGCCACATTAAAATATACCATATAGCCTATCAGGGAAATAAAAATCACTACAAAGAAATAGCTGATAATGGTATATTCCCTGTTTCTGGCACGTTTTGCCTTTCTTTTCCTTTTCTGTGTTCTCTGTTCTTCTTTCTGACGCTGTTTTGTACTTTTTCTATCTTTGTCTTTCAACTTCCTCGTCCTCGTCTTCTCTTAAAATATACAGACCCTGAATAATCGCCAGCATAATAATGGTGCTGAGCGCAGAACTTCCTCCATAGCTCACCAGAGGAAGAGTGATACCCGTCATAGGAATAAATTTGCTCACACCTCCGATGGTAAGGAATACCTGAAATGCATATTCTGTACCCAGACCCAGGGCAATAAGTTTATAGAAACGTTTTTTAATCCGCAGAGATATATTGACTACCAGAAGGAACATACTCATACAGATAAGAATCATACAAATGGCAAATAATCCTCCCAATTCTTCACAGATTGCTGCAAACATATAGTCCTGCTTTACAAAGGGAATCATTTCCGGAGAACCCTGACAAAGCCCCAGACCAAACCAGCCTCCTGCTCCAATGGCAAAAAGCCCCTGTACAATCTGATACCCTTCGTTTTCATATACAGAAAAGGGTGCCTTCCATGCCACAACTCTCTGCCGCACATGGGAAAAGAGGAAATAGGCAATCACGGCTGCCAAAGATCCGCTTCCCAGTCCTGCCACCAGGTAAAAAGGCTTTTTAGTTGCCACATAAAGCATGACCACATAAGTAATAAAAAATACCACTGCACTTCCCAAATCCCTGGAAAGCACCAGCACCAGTACATGCACGGCCGCCACAATGGTGGTAATCACATGGTCTTTGAACTGGGCGCTCTTTTTATACAGTCTGCTGGCAACAAAAAATACAAAAATAATCTTTACAAATTCTGAGGGCTGGAACACAAAAAACCCCAGATTAATATTGATTTTCGCACCGTTTACATTGGCTCCGAACAAAAGCACAATCAGCAAAAGCCCCAGACCTGCTGCTGCATAAAACCAGGTCCACATTTTCAGAAAGTACATTTTCTTAATCAGAATAGGGACAATCATGGCAATCACCGTAGCCACCGCTACAATCAGAAACTGCCGTTTCGCTGAATCCGGTGACAGCCTGGTCAGCATAATAAAACCAATGGACAGCAACATGCACATATGATTCAAAAGAAGGATGGATGCCTTCTTATAGCACAGGCGATAAAGCCCCTGCACCAGCAAAAGATACAAAAGTAATGCCCCAAACAGATACAGGATTTCCAGCTTTTCCTCCTTCAGAAAAATCACCAGAAAAGCGGTAAAATCCATAAATATAATTAACAGAAGCTGTTTTCTTAAAATATACCGTTTGTCATAGTCATCTTCATACTTAAATACTGTAAAGCTCTCAAAAGTATAGAGCGCAATCAGTATCAAAATCAGATATTTTGAAAGTTCAATAATAATATTAAGCACTTTTTCACCTACTCTACGCCACGTTTAAAATGTCCCTTTGTGAATCCGGACAGTTTCTCCGTGTCTTTCTTTTTCCTGTTTTTTCCCTCTGTCAGATACGCCTCTGCAAATACTTCCAAAAGCTCCCGCATACGCTCCGGTGTTTCTTTTGTAAAATTCATACGCACTGCCGGAAAATTCAGATTTTTAATCTGCTCTGCTTCTTCCAGAAGCCCTGTGGGAATACTGTTGTAAATCACATTGTAGCAGAAATCACAGAAGCACTTTGTTGTAAACTCCTGTCCGTATCTGTCCTTTAACTGCACTTCCCCTGATTTACGGTCGCAGCGCCCGCAGGTCTTTTTCACACACTGGGCAGAAACCATCATGGGATAAAAGCCGTACACAATCATTTCACTGTTTTCATGATACCTGTGGCGGATTTCACTGCCATTTAACTCCAAAGGCATGGTGGTTCTCTTTACCTTCAGATTTTCAAGAAAAGCCTCTGCTTCATTATTAAAGCTGTATACCGAGAAATCTGTAACTGTCTTTTCCAAAAGTCCCAGCTCCTTTAAATATCCCAGCTCTTCCAGATTTCTCGCCAGAAATCCTTCTGTTTTTTGTGCAAGCTCTTTTATTGCAGGTTCCATACCGTCCATTTTTCCTTCCCGAAGCATATAAGGAAGCGTCAGATAAATTTCTTTTCCTGCCCTGTGGGTTTCCTCTGCCAGAAGAAGGGCGTCCTGTAGGAAACGATTTTGTTCAAGCATGGACATGCTGCAGTAGATTCCCGTTACTTCCTTCTGTTTCAGGGCAGTCTGCCACTGCTTCTTTTCTTCTACAGACACATACAGCTTAAGAGGCTCTGTTTTTTGTTCTTTTACTCTTTTTTCAAAAGGCTCCTCTGTCCCTTTTCTCTTTAGATGTTCTCTTCGATATCGGGTCAGATACTGCTGCTGCAGCTTAGAAAGCCCCCTGCGTCTTAGTTCATTCAGACTCTGCATGGGCAGAAAGCCCGCTTCGTCTGTGAGAATCTCCAGTGTATCAAATACAAAGGGCGTCTGTCCTGTCTTTTCCATCTGCTGGCGTACCCGTTCAGCAAGTAAAGGCCGTTTCTGCGCCTTTTCTACCACATCGCCCTGCACCTGCACATGGACATCTTGAAAATCTAAATCCAGTATAGCAGGTGTATCTGCAAACAGGATTAAATTTCCATTAATTTTTTCTTGTTTTTTTGTGTCCAGATATTGCTTTTTCAGTCTTTCAAAAAGAACCTCGTTTCGCTTTCCCACCTTATTCTGTTTGCGATTCTGCTCCTTTTCGTTAAAGGAGGCAATCATTTCCCCACCATTGTGGGTATAATAATACCCCTTATGAAACCCATCTCTTTGATACAAATCCAGAAGTTCCTGCCTGTCTGCCTGTTCTACCTCATAAGCACGGTTTCCTTTTAAATACAAATCCAGGTATTTCCGGTATATGGCAGTTACCCCTGCTGCATACTCCGGCTTCTTCATTCTGCCCTCAATTTTCAGGGAATAAACCCTTGCCTCCAGAATTTCCGGCAGAATATCTATGGTACACATATCCTTTGGGCTTAAAAGATAGGACTGCTCCTGCCTGCTTATCCGGTTTCCCTTCTCTAAAGCCGTATAGGGCAGGCGGCAGGGCTGGGCGCACCGTCCCCTGTTTCCGCTTCTGCCGCCCAGCAGGCTGCTGAAAAGACACATACCGGAATAACAGTAACAAAGAGCGCCATGGACAAAGCTCTCTATCTCCACCCCGGTTTCCTCATAAATACAACGAATTTCCTTTAAAGAAAGCTCCCTTGCCGTAACAATCCTGGAAACTCCGGCTTCCTTTAACAGTCCGGCACTCTTTGGACCTGTAATTGCCATCTGCGTACTGGCATGAAGTTCCAGATTGGGAAATTCTCTCTTTATAAAGGAAAGCACACCCAAGTCCTGTACAATCACTGCGTCCACACCTTGCTCATAATAAGGCGCCAGAAAGTCGTACAACTCTCCATACAGCTCCTGATTTTTCAAAAGCGTATTCACGGTAAGGTAAATCTGCTTTCCATGCACGTGGGCATAATCAATGGCCTCCAGCATCTCCTCTTTTTCAGGATTTTTGGCATAGGCACGGGCGCCGAACATAGTTCCGCCAATATACACAGCATCAGCCCCTGCCTGTATCACAGCCTGCAGCCCCTCATAAGAGCCTGCCGGCGCTAATAATTCTGCTCTCATATTGTTCCTTTCCTGTAAAATACAAAGGGGCGAAACAAAAATGCCCACCCCTTCCAGCTTTCCCTGTTTTATTCTTTTAAAAGCTCGTCCAGCTCCTGTTCCAGCTCCTCTATCTTTGCCTGCAAAGAACTTATTTCCACAGTTTTTTCCTCTCCGTCCTTCTGTAGCCGTTCAAGCTCCACCTGACCGTTAATCAGATCATGTTTTAAGTCATACATTTCCCGATCCTTTGCTTCCAACTCTTCCTCAAACATCTCGGCCTGTCTTTTTGCCTTGAAATAGTCGTCTGCAATGTTCAGGCTTAAAAGCGTATGTCTGGTTTCCTGCGCCTGTCTGCTGTATCCCGGAATCTGACCCAACTCAGTCATTTTATTGTTCATATAATTTGCAACCTTTTGCAGGTATTCTTCGCTCTCATAACCGCTCAAGGTAATGATTTTACCGCCAATCAGTACCTGGGTTGTATTCTTCACTGCCATCTGGTTCCTCCTGCCTTTTCTACATTCCTATGTTTATTATAATCGAATTTTCGGGAAAAACAACCATTAATTTATTCCCAGATGATGATACGTCAGCTCTGTCACAGCTCTTCCCCTTGGAGTCCGCAGCAGAAAACCGTTTTTAATCAGATAAGGTTCATACACATCTTCAATGGTTCCCGCGTCCTCTCCCACTGCTGCGGCCAGAGTATCCAGCCCCACAGGGCCGCCTGAGAACCTCTCAATAATGGTGGTTAAAAGCAGACGGTCCGTCTGATCTAAGCCATACTTGTCCACCTCCAGCAAATCCAGGGCAAAATCCGCCACTTCTTTTGTAATTTTCCCGTTGTACTTTACCTGTGCAAAATCCCGCACCCTCTTTAACAACCGGTTGGCAAGACGCGGGGTTCCTCTGGAGCGCTTTGCCATCTCCAGAGCGCCGTCCCTGTCTGTTTCCACGCCCAACACTTTTGCAGAATGGAGAATAATGGTCTGCAGCTCCTCCTCTGTATAGAATTCCAGATGGTGTACCACGCCAAAACGATCCCGCAAGGGCGCGGTCAGAAGCCCTGCCCTTGTTGTTGCCCCTACCAGGGTGAATTTCGGCAAATCCAGGCGAATAGAGCGGGCAGTTGCCCCCTTTCCAATCATAATATCAATGGCATAATCTTCCATGGCCGGATACAGCACTTCCTCCACCTGACGGTTCAGCCTGTGGATTTCATCTACAAACAGCACATCATTTTCCTGCAGGTTATTTAAAATAGCCGCCATTTCTCCCGGTTTTTCAATGGCAGGTCCACTGGTAACCTTCATATGTACACCCATTTCATTGGCAATAATTCCTGCAAGTGTGGTTTTTCCAAGACCCGGAGGTCCGTAAAAAAGCACATGATCCAGGGCATCGCCTCTTTGCTTTGCTGCTTCAATATAAATTTTCAAATTGCTCTTTGCTTTTTCCTGTCCAATATAATCAGCCAGAAACTGAGGGCGCAAATTTCCCTCTGTCCGCAAATCTTCTTCCATGACATCGGTTGTAATAATTCTCTTTTCCATGATCTTCTCCGCCTCTTAGAACATGTTTTTTAAAGCTGCCTTCAAAAGCGCCTCTACATTCATATCTGCTGTAAGCTCCACCTTTTTTACTGCCCGCAGGGCATCTGCCCCGGAATAACCGAGAGCGGCAAGCGCCTCTACGGCCTCCTTTCTCATATCAGACAAATCTGCCAGGTCGCTGTCCGCCTCCTGTACATGCTGACTCTTTAACTGGAATGCTTCCTGCAGATCCAGCTTGTCCTTCAACTCCAGAATCAGCTTCTGCGCTGTCTTTTTTCCAATACCCGGAGCCTTGGATATGGTCTTTACATCATCTGCCAGCACTGCAAAGCGCAGCTCGTCTGCAGATAGCCCGGAGAGGATTCCAAGGGCTGCTTTAGGACCAATACCGTTTACACTTAAAAGCAGCTTAAAGGTATTCAAATCATCTCTTGTAAGAAATCCAAAAAGCTGCATGGCATCTTCCCTTACATTTAAATAAGTATATATTTTTGCTTCCTTGCCTGCATACAGAACAGAATCCACACTTGCCATGGGCATAAAAATATTATACCCCATGTTCTGAGCTTCCAAAATAATTCTGTCCTCTAAAATTTCCTCTACTGTACCTTTTATATATGCTATCATACATGCTTCCTTCCTGCTGTTCTCTTTAAGATTTCCCCTGCCACAATTCCGATAAGGGCTCCAGTTACCAGACCGGAAATCAGAAGCGCCGGAAAATAGTAAAATACGTTTCCATTTTCTACCACAAGAGCAGCTACAATCAATTGCCCCAGATTATGTGTCACGCCTCCTAAAATACTGACGCCTACCACAGAAAATCCGAGAAAGCGCTTTGCTCCTGCCATACACAAAAGGCTCAGCGCTGCCCCTGCCAGACTGTACAAAATCGAAAACAGGTTGGCAAAAAGAAACCCAATAACCACAATACGGATAAGAGAAATAATAGCCGCCTCTTTTGTTCTGTAAGTATACAGCACAAAGACCGTTACCAGGTTTGCCAGTCCCAACTTCATGCCCGGGATTGTGACAAACACAGGCAAAAGCATTTCTACATATCCGAAAATAATGGCAAGGGCTGCCATAAGCCCCAGCCATGCTGTTTTTCCTGTTTTTATATTAATCGTTCTCTCTCCTTTTATTTTACAACAGCGTCAAGCCCCTGTGCAGCGTTGTCCTTTGCTGCAATCTCTACAACCACCTTATTGGGCAGACACACAATAGTTTCTCCTCGCTCATCAATAATTCCCTGGCGAATACACACATGATCCGGGCAGCTTGCCTCTGTCATCTTCACCGTTTTATCTTTGATTTCACAGATATTGGTATCCTGAATCTCAATAATCCTGTCGTCTTCTAAGGAATAGGTGCCGTACACCTCTCCGCCTACGGTAATTTTAACTTCTGTTTGTCTGTTCTTATCAAAAAAGCGCTGTCCCTTTGGCACCAGCCAGCAAAGAAGGGCAAGAAGCAAAATTCCACCTATCAAAACGCCATCTTTTTTCTTCATAAAGCTCTCCTGTCTGATTCATTGGGTTTTATCTTATCACAGGAAAGGAAAAAATGCAAATATGTGTTCGCAAAAAAGAGCTGTTCCGAAGAACAACTCTTTTGCTGTATATTTTCTACTTAATAATATTTCTCGGACATGTCTTTTTGCAGATACCGCAGTTCACACATTTTTCAGAGTCAATATGTGCCACATTGTCCACTACGGTAATAGCCCCCTTTGGGCATTCCTTTTCGCATTTCTTACAGCCAATGCAGCCCACCTGACATGCATTCATCACTGCTTTTCCTTTATCCTTAGAATTACAGGACACTGCCTGTTTCTGATTATAAGGAATCAGCTCAATGAGCTTTTTCGGACACTCTGTCACACATTTGCCGCAGGCTTTACATTTTTCTTTGTCTACCACAGCAATGCCATTTACAATATGAATGGCGTCAAAAGCACATGCTTTTACACAGGAACCATAACCCAGACAGCCGTATGAACAGGTTTTGGAACCTCCGTTCTGCATAAGCGCCGCCATTTTACAATCCTGCACTCCTGTATATTCATAGCTCTTTCCTGCCTTTTCACAATCCCCTGCACATTTTACAAAGGCTGTCATACGCACTGCCTCGCCTGCTTCCTGTCCCATAATTGCCGCAATCTTTGCCGCTGCTGCAGGACCGCCTACCGGACAGGCATTCACTGGAGCCTCACCCTTGGCAATGGCTGCCGCCAGACCGTCACAGCCCGGATAACCGCAGCCGCCGCAGTTATTTCCCGGCAGTTCTTCTCTTACCTGTACTTCCTTTTCATCTACTTCTACTGCAAATTTCTTTCCGGCAACTCCCAGGAAAAGTCCGATAAAAAGACCTACGCCCCCTACCAGGACTGCCGCAATGATAATACCTGTTATCATAGTCTATGCCTCCTTATATAATTCCTGAAAAACCGAAAAACGCAATGGCCATTAAACCTGCTGTCAGAAGTACCATAGGAAAGCCCTGGAAATATTTCGGAACATCGTTGTATTCCATTTTTTCACGAAGACCCGCCATAAGCACAATGGCAATGGTAAAGCCAAGAGCTGTTGCAAAACCATTTACGGTTCCCTGCAATACGTTGTAGGATTTCTGTACATTAATAACAGCAACACCTAAAACTGCACAGTTTGTAGTAATCAGAGGAAGGTATACACCCAGGCTCTGATAGAGCGCAGGCATAGACTTCTTTAAAAACATTTCCACAAACTGTACCAGAGCTGCAATAACCAGAATAAACACAATGGTCTGCATATACTCCATATGAAGCGGCGTTAAAATAAACTGATAAATCAGACTGGTTACCAGTGAAGACAGGGTAATAACGAAAATAACCGCGCCTCCCATACCTGCCGCTGTTTCAATCTTCTTAGATACGCCGAAGAAGGGGCAAAGACCGAGGAACTGGCTCAGAACAACATTGTTTACCACGGCTGCTCCTACTGCTATAATAAGTAATTCTTTCATGTTCTGTCCCCCTTACTTTTTCACCCGATTGTCATAAAATTTTCCGCTGCAGCCTTCATTTCCACAGGAAGCACAGCCGCCCTCCATACAATGTACCGGTTTCTGCTCTTCTTTTGGCTTTTTATCCTGCATTTTTGCACGGATTGCTGCCAGAAATGCCAGTACAAAGAATGCGCCAGGCGCTAAAATAAAGATGGTCGCCGGTTCATAGGCAGAAGGCATCACCTGAAATCCAAATACAGTTCCTGCCCCAATAAGTTCACGAAAAGCTGCTAAAATGGTAATGGACAGAGTAAATCCAAGTCCCATACCGATCCCGTCAAAAATAGAGGAAACCGGACCGTTTTTGGAAGCATAGGATTCCGCTCTTCCCAGAATAATACAGTTTACTACAATCAGAGGAATATAAATTCCGAGGGCATCGTAAAGGGCAGGAATAAAGCCCTGTAAAAGAAGCTGCACCATGGTTACAAAAGATGCAACAATTACAATATAGGCCGGCATACGCACCTTGTCAGGAATCACATTTCTCAGGAGTGAAATGAAAAGGTTAGAAAGAGCCAGCACCACAGTGGTGGTAAGCCCCATGCCGATTCCGTTTATAGCCGCTGTGGTAACTGCCAGCGTAGGACACATACCCAGCACCAGAACGAAAGTCGGGTTTTCTTTGATGATACCGTTGTAAAGACGCTCACCTGCTGAATTTGCTTTCATCTTATTCTCCCTCCTTTACATATTCAAAAGCGCAAAGTCCTGCATTAACTCCACCTGTTACAGCTTTTGAGGTAATGGTCGCGCCGCTTATGGCATTGATTTCATTCTCTGCCGCTGCGCCTGTTTTTGTCACCTCAAAGGACTCGGCCTGTTTATCAGCAAACTGACCTTTAAATTCCTCTTTTGTGGCATTCATACCAAGACCGGCTGTTTCATTGATATCCAGAATGGAAATGCCATTTAAGGTTCCTTCCAGCGTCACACCCATGGAAAAGCTGATGTCGCCGCCGTAACCTTCTGAGGTTGTCATGTTAATAGCATAGCCAATCGTTTCTCCGGAAGCGTCCTTTGCCTCCATAACCTCATTGACGCTCTGCGCCTGGAAACCATTTTCTGAAAGATAAGCTGCAATCTCTGCATCTTCCGCTTCCACACAGACTTCAAAGGAATCCGCATCTTGAAATACAGCCTTATAGGCTTCCTGTTTTTCTTTTTCTGCCTGCTGGGCAATGGGATCTTTTGTCACCTCATAGACCAGCCCCAGAAGCCCTCCTGCTGCCAGGGTAATCAGTGTCAGTACCAGGGCATCTTTTAAAATGGTGTTCTTTTTCATGCTTTTTTCCCTCCCATTCCGAAAGCTGCCGGCATTGTAAAACGTTCAATTAACGGCACTAACAGGTTACAGAAAATAATGGCATAGGAAACACCCTCTGCAGAACCGCCGAAAATACGGAAAAGTCCGGTAAAAATACCAAGACAGACACCGTATACAAGCTGTCCTCTTTTGGTAATCGGTGTCGTTACATAATCGGTTGCCATAAACCATGCACCCAGCATCAGACCGCCGCCAAAGAGATGGCAAAGCAGATAATTCAAATCCAGTCCATGTCCTCCAAACAAAAGAACAAATACGGCAAAGGTACCGATATAAGTCAGCGGAATCCGCAGATCAATAATGCCTCTTACCAGAAGAATGGCTGCACCGATTAGAATTGCAAGGGCTGAGGTTTCCCCAATGGTTCCCTGCACATTACCGAAAAACAGGCTTACCCAGTCCACGCTCTCGCCTGCCTTTAATGCTGCCAGAGGAGTTGCACCGGATACCGTATCCGTAACATTTCCCCATGCGTTGTCCGGCACAGCGAAATTTGTCATTCTTCCTGTAAAAGAAATCAAAAGAAAACATCTGGCAGCTAAAGCAGGGTTCATAAAATTCTGTCCCAGACCGCCGAAAAGCTGCTTTACAATTAAAATTGCAAACACACTGCCGATAACCGGAATCCACCATGGGGCATTTGGAGGCAGGTTCAGAGCCAGCAAAAGACCGGTAACGGCTGCACTGAAGTCTTTGATTGTCAGTTTCTTATGTACAATTTTTTCATAAACTGCTTCTGTTGCCACGGATACGGCAATAGATATCAGAATCAGCAAAAGAGCATTTGGTCCAAAATTATAAATTCCCACCAATGCTGCTGGCATCAATGCCAGAAATACAGTCAGCATAATGCTGCTGGTATCCACCTTCGACCTTACATGAGGGGAAGATGAAACATGTAACAAGTCACTCATGATTTTCTCCTCCTACTTGGGTTTTCTGCGGTTAGCCAGAACCATTTTTCTCATGGAACGCATAGACTGGGTCAGCGGACGTTTTGCCGGACAGGCAAAGCTGCAGCAGCCGCACTCCACACACTCCATACCATGATATTTTACAAACAGTTCCTCCTGTCCATGCTCTGAATAAGTTGCCAGTCTGGACGGAATCAACCGCGCCGGACAGGCTGTGACGCATCTTCCGCAGTTAATGCACGCTGTAGGCTCATTGGCAGAAACCTCGTCCTTTGTCATGCACAAAAGAGCAGAGGAAGTCTTTACTACAGGCACATGATAATCAAACATGGCAAACCCCATCATAGGACCGCCGGAAATAATCTTTTCTGCAGAACCCTTCAGTCCTCCGGCTGCTTCTAAAAGCTCAGCAAAAGACGTACCTGTGCGCGCCTTTAAATTACACGGCTCTGCCACTGCATCTCCTGTTATGGTGACAATTCGGTCCATAACAGGCTCACCCTTCATAACAGCCCGGTAAACCGCACAGACGGTATCTACGTTATCTACTACGCAGCCAGCATCTGCAGGAAGCATGGAAGAATTGATTTCTCTTCCGCTGACTGCCGCAATCAGGCATCGCTCTGCGCCCTGAGGATATTTGGTTTTTAAGGTACTGACCTCAATCCTTGGTTCCTCTTTTACCAATTCGCTGATTTTTGCAATACAGTCAGGCTTGTTATCTTCAATACAGATATAGCCCTTTGCATTGTCAAACAACTTTAAAATACACTTCAGCCCTTTGATAATCCATTCCGGCTGCTCTAATATACGGCGATAGTCAGAAGTCAGATAAGGCTCACATTCTGCACCGTTTACCAGCACATATTCAATCTTATCCGGTTCTTTTGGAGAAAGCTTTACATGGGTAGGAAAGCCTGCGCCTCCCATACCAACTACACCGCCCTCCTTGATTCTGGATACAATCTCTTCCTTTGTAAGAGCCTCCAGAGATGAGGCTGGGGAAAATGTAACGGTTTCGTATTTTTCATCGTTTTCAATCACAATGGCATCTACCATAGCGCCTACATTATTTCTGACTTTTTTAATTTCCTTCACAACTCCTGATACAGAAGCATGAACAGGTGCAGAAACAAAGCCTCCCATTTCTGCAATTTTCTGGCCTGCCAGTACATGATCTCCTTTCTTTACAATCGGCTGCGCCGGTGCGCCGATGTGTTGAGAAAGTGGATATACCAACTCTTTGCCGGGGAGATATTCCCGAACAGGCTTTTCTTTGGACAGTTCTTTTCCATCGTAAGGGTGAACACCACCCTTAAAGGTTAAAAACGCCATATTTTGTCCCTCCTTTATTTATGGATAACCAGACACCTCTGATTATGCTCATACTGTCACTTTGTCTGCTTTTTCTCATGTTTTTCTCTGTAAGTTCTGAATTGGTTCTTCAGCTCAGGATACGCGCAGACCATACGATTCCTGATTCCATTCTGTTTTTTTCGAATATCTGTATATTTTTTTACAAATTCATCAAAACGCTGTTCCAACTCCTGCTTCCGTTCCATATAGTTCTCTGCATCCAAAAGTCTTCTGTCCTGCACCAGGTTCTCAAAATGTTCCAAAACCTCCTGCCTTCTGTCAGACAGCCATGCCAGAGAATCCTGTACATGGCGATAATTTCGGGCAGATTCCAGCTTTTCTCTGATTTCCTCCCTTGTTTCGTAAACCCTGGTTGTATGCAGATAAGCGGTGAGATCCTCCAGCATATCCTCCACTCCTGCAAAGGTCTTGCTGAGTCCGAATGCTGCAGCTGCTGATGTAGCAAAATCAATAATATACAAAACCACAACAATGCAAAGCGCCACTGTTCCCACAGATTTCGGATACAGTCCTGTAAGCCAGGAAACAAAAGGCTGGAAAACATGAAACAGCAGTATGGTGAATACACCCCAGCCCAGAGAAGCCCCCAGGCATATGTATCCGTGAAAATTAAATTTCTGCCTGCTGTAATCCCACCATCTGGTATGGAAGATTCGTTCCATAAGCCAGCCAGTTACCAGCTCCAGAAGCGTAGCAGTGAACACACCGCCCACATAGAGAATCAGCAGATTTCCAGCAAAGGGCTTCATAATCAGATATACGCTGACTGCACCTGCACCGTAAATCGTACACAGAGGACCGTTAATAAACCCTCTGTTCACCGGCTTCCCTTTTTTCACGGACACATAAGCAGATTCCCATACCCAGCCTAAAAAGCTGTAGATAAAAAACCAGCTTATGATATAATATAGAGATACTCCTGCAATTGTAATATTCATGCTTTTCTCCTTCGTTATATAATATAACATTATTTTGCAAAAATCACTAGAATTTTTTAGTAATTTTTCGTACTATTTCAAGAACAATTTGAAAGGATTTTGTTAAAATGATAACAAATACACAAATTCTCTGTACATTATCACCAGAGTTAAAATCCGGTTTTTTTTCTCCGGATTCCAATCCTGCTGATTTTCTCTTTTTTGATATTGAAACCACAGGGCTCAGCCCCAAAAACAGCCGGGTCTTTCTGATTGGAATGCTTTTTCAAAAAGAAAACAGCAAGGATTTTGAGCTGTGCCAGCTTTTGGCAGAAAGTGGGGAAGATAAGGAAGAAATCCGCCTTTTAGAGGCATTTTACTGTATTGCTTCCTCCAGAAAATACCTGATACACTTTAACGGAAGCTCCTTTGACATCCCTTATCTTCTACACAGAAGCCAAAAACTTCAGGTAACTCCTTCTTTTGAAAAAATGGAACAGATTGATTTATATCGGGAGCTTTTGCGTATGCCCTGCTTTTTCAGGCAAATGCCGGGACACAGACAAAAGGACTTTGAATCCCTGGTTTCCTATCCCAGAAAAGACCAGTTATCCGGCAAGGAAATGATAAAATTTTATCAAAACTATGTAAAATCTCCCAGCAAGGAGCTTTTGCGACTCCTTCTCCTGCACAACAGCGATGACCTGAAAGGCATGATTTCTCTCCTGAATCTCGGAAATCTCCGACAGCTTTTAAATCAGGAATATACTATAGAACAGACAGAAGAAGTGACAGAAACAGACTTAAACGGAACTCCGCTTCGGAAACTCTTGTTTACGCTGCAACTCAATCACTCGGTTAGCGCCCTTCTTTCTGCTTCTCTGCCCTTTTGTTACATTACTGTGCGAAACCATAAAGTAAAAATAAAAATGCCTCTCTATGAAGGCACACTAAAATACTATTATCCTGATTATCAGAATTATTACTATCTTCCCTACGAAGAGGAAGCCGTACATAAAAGTGTGGCACAGTTTCTGGACAAAAGCCGGAGAGAAAAAGCAAAGGCACACAACTGCTGTAAAAAAGTATCCGGATGTTTTGTATATGCCCCCGGTTCTCCCAGTCTTCCACTTTTACAGGAACAGTATACCTCCAGGGAGCGATATGCACTCTGGCCTTTTGAAACTTCCTCCCCACAGGCTCTGTATTCTTTTATTCATGGAATTTTAAAAACAGCCATCACTAAAAAGTGAGGGCTGTTTTTTAAGGACTTACACTTGTCTTATTCTTCTACTGCTTCTTCTTCCTGAGCTGGTTCAAGAACTTTCATGCTCAGGCTGATTTTCTTTTCTTCTTCGTTGAAATCAACAACCTTTGCAGAAACAACCTGTCCTACCTTTAATACATCAGATGGTTTTTCTACATGAGCTCTGGAAATCTGGGATACATGAAGCAGAGCGTCTACACCTGGCTCTAACTCGATAAATGCACCGAAATCTGTCATACGGGCAATTTTACCTTCTACCACATTTCCTACTGCATATTTTTCAGCTGCATGCAACCATGGATTCTGATCCTCGAATTTCAGGCTTAATGCAATTTTATCTCCATTGATTTCTTTAATCAGAACAGTAATCTTATCCCCTGCTTTAAATACTTTTTTCGGATTTTCAACTCTTCCCCATGACATTTCAGAAATGTGAAGAAGTCCGTCAGCGCCACCAAGGTCAATGAATGCACCAAAGTCTGTTACGTTTTTAATCGTTCCTTCCACTACATCGCCTGCATGGATTTTTTCGAAAAGTTCTTTCTTCAGTTCTTCTTTCTTTGCTACAAGAAGCTGTTTTCTGTCACCGATTACACGGCGTCTTCTTGGGTTGAACTCTGTGATTACAAATTCAATTTCCTGATCCTGATATTTTGTCAGGTCTTTTTCATAAGTATCAGAAACCAAACTTGCAGGGATAAATACTCTTGCTTCTTCTACAAGTACGCTTAATCCCCCGTCTAATACCTGATTTACTTTTGCTGTCAATACTTCTTTATTTTCAAATGCTTCTTCCAGTCGCTTATTTCCTTTGTCAGCAGCCAATCTCTTATATGTTAAGAGAACCTGTCCATCTCCATCATTTAATTTCAGGACTTTTGCCTCCATAGTATCACCTGGCTGTGCAACGGTTCTGAGGTCTAAGTTCTGGTCATTAGAATATTCGCTTCTGGTAATAATGCCGTCAGCTTTATAATCAATGTTAAGAATAATCTGGTCTTCTTTCACATCGATAACTGTACCTTCGACTACCTCTCCATTCCTGATTGTTTTAAATGTTTCTTCCAGCATTTGTTCAAAACTTAATTCTGACATGTTTTGAAACCTCCTCAATTATTTTATTTGGGGTTGAAGCCCCTGCTGTAATACCTACACATTGAACGGATCGGAAACTATCAGAATCCAAGTCAGCAAGTGTCTGTATATAATAAGTATTTTCACATTCGCTTTTACAAATTTCATATAGCTTCTGAGTATTGGAGCTATGCTTTCCTCCCACGACAATCATGGTATCTACTTGCTTAGCGATTTCTTCTGCTTCAGACTGTCTGTCTTGTGTTGCATTACAAATCGTATTTATAACAAGCCTATCATAACGCTTTTCGCTCAAAATTTCAACTATTTCTTGAAAATTATTGTAATTAAATGTCGTCTGGGACACAACACACACCTTTTCATAGCCTTTTTCCAGGAAATTTCTGGCCTCTTCCTTGGTTTTTAACACCGTACAGTCGCCCCGGCACCAGCCTTTAATTCCTGCCACCTCCGGGTGTTCTGCATTTCCCACAATTACAATATGTCTGCCCTTTTTGCTCTCTTCTTCCACAATTCTGTGAATTTTTAGAACAAAAGGACAGGTAACGTCCACATAGTCCAAATGCTTTTCCTTCAGAAGTTCATAAATGTATTTCGGCACTCCATGGGAACGGATAATCACGGTTCCTTTTTCCAGTTTCCGCAGTTCATTTTCTGTTTCCAGCACCTGAACGCCTTTGTTCGCCAGATCTGCCACCACTTCTTCATTGTGGATAATAGGACCATAGGTATAAACTTCTCCCTGCCTTTGCTCTGCCACCTCATAAGCCTTTTCTACTGCCCGCTTTACTCCAAAACAAAAACCGGCTGTTTTTGCAACCTTTACTTCCATACGCTTTTCCCACTTTCTTTTGGCATTATTTCCGACTTTCCCGGTACAGACGAATAATCTCTGCTTTGACCTCCTCAATGGTCATCTGAGAAGAATCTACCAGTATGGCGTCCTCTGCCTGGCGAAGGGGGGAAATTTCTCTTGTCATATCCCTGTGATCTCTGTCATTGATGTCTGCTTCTATTTCCTCTAAAACACAGGAAATCCCTTTTTCCTCCAGTTCCCGGCATCTGCGTAAAGCTCTGGTATGGGCGCTGGCTGTGAGATAAATCTTGACATCAGCATCAGGAAGCACACAGGTTCCGATATCCCTTCCGTCCATAACCACGTCTGCCTTTGCTGCCAGTACACGTTGAAGCTCTACCAGCTTTTCTCTTATTCTGGGTCTTGCAGAGCTGACAGATGCCATATTTCCCACCTCTTCCTTCCGAAGAGAGGCAGTTACATTTTCTCCGTTTAACAATACCTGCTGGGCACCGTCCTCATATACAATGGAAATTTCTGCATTTTCACAGGCAGCGTCCATTTTGTCTTCTTCTCCTGGTGCAATATTTTGTCTTAAAAGATGCAGCGCCATGGCGCGATACATGGCTCCTGTATCTACATAAATAAATTCCAGTTCCTTTGCCACAGCCTTTGCTATGGTGCTTTTTCCGGCTCCTGCCGGTCCGTCAATGGCTATATTTACTGACATGTTTTTTCTCCTTTTGGTTTATTCAAAATTTTCCTCTGCTGCTGCCTTTGCCGTAGACCAGGCAATCTGAAGGTTAAAGCCTCCTGTCACAGCATCTAAATCCAGAACTTCTCCAATAAAGAAAAGTCCCTTTACTTTTTTGGATTCCATATTTTTCGGATTGATTTCCTTTACACTGACACCGCCCTGAGTAATAATAGCCTCCCGAAATTCCCGTAGTTTGGTAAGCGTCATAGGAAAATGTTTCACAACCCGGATAAATTCCCGCCGTTCCTCTTTTGTAATCTCATTGACCTTCTTTTCCGGAGAAATGCCACCAAGGGACAGTATGATTGGATAGAGCTTTGCCGGAAACATACCGGTAATCACATTTTTAAACTGCTTATTTTTTCCGTTTTCAAACTCCCGCAAAAGCCGTGTGTCCAACTGTTCCTCTGAAAGCGCTGCCTTTAAATCCAAAAATGCCCGTAGTTCCTTTTTCTCCAGCTTCTTTCCGATTTGAGAGCTGGCAGTTAAAACCAGAGGACCTGAAATTCCGAAATGGGTAAACAAAAGCTCTCCGAATTCGTCATACAGCACCTTTTTCCCGTCTTTTACTGTAAACCGGACATTTTTCAGAGCCAGTCCCTGCATCTCCTTTATATAGTCCTCTTTTGTTTCTATAGGAACCAGGGCAGGACGAAGCTCAGTCACTCTGTGGTTGGTTTCTCTGGCAAAGGTATATCCATCTCCTGTAGAGCCGGTTGCCTGATAAGAGCAGCCTCCGGTTGCCACAAGTACCCGATCTCCTGTAATTTCTGCTCCATTCTCCAAAAGTACACCTTTTACCTTTCCTTCCCCTTCATCAGAAAGCTCTGTCAGCACCTTTACTACCTTGCTCTTTAAATGTATTTTTACGTCTAAAGCCTTCATGCGCTGCTCTAAAGCCTTAATCACATCAGAAGAATGATCTGACACCGGAAAGATTCTGCCGCCTCTTTCCTCCTTTACGGCCAGTCCCAGACTTTTGAAAAAGGCAATCGTGTCCTGATTGGTATAGTTATAAAAAGCGCTGTAAAGAAATTTGGGATTGCTTACCACAGAACGGAAAAAAGTTTCCTCGTCACAGGAATTGGTAATATTGCAGCGCCCCTTTCCTGTAATAAACAGCTTTTTCCCCAGTTTTTCATTTTTTTCAAAGAGGTGTACCTGATGCTTTTGCCCGCCAAGAAAGACCGCTGCTGCCATTCCTGCGGCGCCGCCTCCTATAATGATTATTTTAGCCATAAAACACTCCTTTAATCCCTGGATTTTGGGGGTATTTCCATTTTTTTCAATTCAATCTCGTGATTGTCTGCCAGATTAATCTCATCTTTGTTGTATACCTGATATTCGTCCCAGATTTTTTCCAGCGAACCCAGGGTTTCCACAACCTCCTTTTGCTTCCGCATACTGAGCGCTACAACCAATGCGTTGATAACGCTTAAAGGTGCAACCAGGGAATCCACAATAGACGCCATATCGCTTCTTGCAATGAGATTGCAGGAGGAATACAGATTCATGGGAGAATGGATACTGTCTGTCAGAGTAATCACCTTTGCATTTCTGTTGTTGGCAAATTCCAAAGCTTTTAAAGTTCTCATGGAATATCGCGGGAAGCTGATGCCAATAATTACATCTTCCTCCCCAATGCGAATCATCTGCTCAAACAGCTCGCTGGAACTGTTGGTATTTAAAAGCCGCACACCATCACAGATAAGATTCAGATAAAAAGCCAGAAATCCTGCCAGAGGCGCACAGCTTCGGATTCCCACAACATAGATATTCCGTGCCTGCAGAATGGTTTCCACAGCCAGCTCAAAAGCCTCGTGATCTACTGCCTCCATAGTCATCTTAATCTTTTCAATGTCGGAATGCAGCACCGTATCCAGAATCTCAGACTGCGGCACCTTTCCATAGGTAATCTCCATTCTCTGTATGGAATTTAATTTGTTCCGTACCAGTTCTTCCAGCTCTCTCTGAAACTCCGGATAGCCCTTATAGCCCAGATAAATGGCAAATCGAACTACCGTAGACTCGCTGACTCCTACCGTTTCCCCCAGCTTTGCAGCCGTGAGAAACGCAGCCTTATCATAGTTTTCTTTAATATAGGCAGCCAGTTTTTTCTGTCCTTTACTGAAATTCTGATACTGCATGTTCATCTTACTGAGCAGATGCTCTGTATTGTTCATCTTCTGACCCCTCTTTGCTGATTCTTTCACATATCTTTTATCATAGCACAAAAAAGAAAAAGTTTCAGCAAAAATTTTCAGTTCTCTCTTTCTCACAGAACCCGCTTTCCCATAAAACGAAAAAGCGAAGGCCCGGACACCCCTTAAAGGGTATCTGAGCCTTCGCCTTTTTTACTCTGCTTGGACAATGCTATTTATACCGGATAAGCTCCGTTTTCTGTATCCGCTTCCTTTGGATCTACCTTAGTCTGCTGTGCTTCTCTGTATTTGAAGAAGTCTGTAGCAACCTGTGGGAACAGTGCGTAAGACAGTACGTCTTCCTCCTGTTCGGACCACTGCGCCATTTCGCCTCTCAAGGTATCCAGTTCCGGCTGAAGTAAATCCGCAGGACGGCAGGTGATAACTTCTGCATCACCAATACATTTTTTCTGTACTTCTTTATCAAACGGTTTTACTGTTGCACCGTATTTTCCGCTTAATACATCTTTTGTTTCTTTTGTTACCATTTTGTAGCGTTCGCCCATGATAACGTTAAATACAGCCTGTGTACCCACAATCTGGGAAGATGGGGTAACCAGAGGCGGTTCACCAAGGTCTTTACGAACTCTCGGAACCTCTTCCAGAACATCGTAGAACTTGTCTTCTGCATGCTGTTCTTTTAACTGAGATGTCAGATTGGAAAGCATACCGCCCGGTACCTGATATAACAGTGTCTTAATGTTTACACCCAGGTTCTTCGGATTTAACAGACCGCTGTCTAATGCCTCGTCACGGATTGGACGGAAGTAATCAGCGATTTCTGCCAATAACTGCTGATCAAAGCCTGTATCATAAGGTGTTCCCTTAAAGGTTTCAACCATAACCTCTGTTGCCGGCTGAGATGTTCCCAGTGCAAATGGTGACATAGCTGTATCAATAACATCTACGCCTGCTTCTACTGCTTTTAAGTAAGTCATGGAAGCAACTCCTGAGGTATAGTGTGTATGAAGCTGAATCGGAATATCAACCGCTTCTTTTAATGCTGTTACAAGCTCTGTTGCTTTATATGGAAGCAATAAACCAGCCATATCTTTGATACAGATGGAGTTTGCACCCATATCCTCAACCTTTTTCGCCATATCTACCCAGTAGTCCAGAGTATAGGCGTCACCCAGAGTATAAGACAGAGCAACCTGTGCATGCCCTTTTTCTTTGTTTGCTGCCTTTACTGCTGTCTGCAGATTGCGAAGGTCATTTAAACAGTCGAAAATACGAATGATATCAATACCGTTTGCAATAGATTTCTGCACAAAGTATTCTACTACGTCATCCGCGTATGGACGGTAACCTAAAATGTTCTGTCCACGGAATAACATCTGCAATTTTGTATTTTTAAAGCCATCACGGAATTTACGAAGTCTTTCCCATGGATCTTCCTTTAAGAAACGCAGGGAAGCATCAAAGGTAGCTCCACCCCAGCACTCTACGGAATGGTAGCCGACTTTATCCAGTTTTTCTACGATTGGCATCATCTGCTCTGTTGTCATTCTTGTTGCAATCAGAGATTGATGTGCGTCACGCAGAATTGTTTCAGTAATTTTAATTGGTTTCTTTACTACGTCTGCCATCTTTTTTTCCTCCATTTATATTTCTTGGTTTATACACCAAAGATAGCCATGAAAGTACCTGCTGCTACGGCTGTACCGATAACACCGGCAACATTTGGTCCCATTGCATGCATGAGCAGGAAGTTGGTCGGGTCTGCTTCTGCACCCACTTTCTGGGATACACGGGCTGCCATGGGAACTGCGGATACACCTGCAGAACCAATCAGCGGGTTAATCTTGCCATGAGTCAGCTTGCACATGAGTTTACCCAGAAGCACACCGCCGGCCGTACCAAAGGCAAAGGCTGCCAGACCTAATGCTACAATTTTCAGAGTATCTACTTTTAAGAATGCCTCAGCACTTGTTGCAGCACCTACGGAAGTACCCAGAAGGATAACAACGATGTACATAAGCGCATTGGAAGCTGTTTCTGAAAGCTGTTTTACAACGCCTGATTCACGGAACAGGTTACCCAGCATCAGCATACCAACAAGCGGCGCTGTTGTAGGAAGAATCAGACAAACAACAACGGTGATGATAATCGGGAACAGGATTTTTTCCAGTTTGGATACCGGACGAAGCTGTTCCATTTTGATTTTTCTTTCTTCTTCTGTTGTCAGAAGCTTCATGATTGGCGGCTGAATAATCGGTACCAGGGACATATAGGAATATGCCGCTACGGCAATTGCGCCCATGAGTCCGGTCTGTCCAAGCTTACCAGCCAGGAAGATAGAAGTCGGACCGTCTGCACCACCGATAATGGAAATTGCTGCTGCTGCTTTTCCGTTGAAGCCCATGAAGATTGCCAGGAAGTATGCAACATAGATACCAAGCTGTGCTGCTGCACCCATTAAGAAGCTCTTTGGGTTGGCAATCAGAGGACCGAAGTCTGTCATGGCGCCTACACCAAGGAAAATCAGAGATGGGAGCACACTCCACTCATCAAGAATATAGAAAATGTGAAGAAGTCCGGCTACGCCGTTGGATGTTTCTTCTGCGCTGGCCATAATATCAGGATAGATATTTACCAAAAGCATACCAAAAGCAATTGGCACCAGCAAAAGCGGTTCAAATCCCATTTTAATAGCAAGGAATAAAAATACAAATGCTACTAAAATCATAATCAGATTGCCCCATGTCAGATTCATAAAAGCTGTCTGCCCAATCAGGTTTGACACTGTATCTGCAATGTTAGACATTTTTTTACCTCCCATTTATTTCGTCATTCACAGGCATTTCTGCCCGTTTCTTGGGAATTTACATGGTATGCAAATTCTAGTTCATAGATGCCAGTACAGCACCGTTTTCTACTGCATCGCCAACAGCTACGTTTACGCTTGCAAGTGTACCGTCCTGAGGTGCAACAACCGGAATTTCCATTTTCATAGCTTCCAGAATTACAATCGGATCACCGGCTTTTAAAGCCTGTCCTACATTTGCTTCGATTTTGCATACTTTACCAGGAACAGATGCCTTAACCTCAATAGCGCCTGCTGCCGCTGCTGCTGCAGGTTTTGCAGCCGGTGCTGCTTTTGGAGCAGCCTTAGGTGCTGCCTTAGGTGCTGCTGCAGGTGCAGCGTTTCCGTTTCCTTCTTCTACGGTTACATCATATGCAACGCCATTTACTGTAATTGTATAAGATTTCATATTTCTTTCCTCCTACCAATAAAGCTATTTCCAGCTTCTTCTGTTTGATTTTCTGATCGAACGTACCACAAAGCTGTCTGTGGACGTATTTTCTGCTGCTGCAATCGCTGCCGCAATCACTGCCACTAAAGCTCCGTCATCAACCAGCTCTTCTTCTGCCTGAGGAACAACTTCCTGTACCGGAGCAGGCGCAGGAGCAGGTGCTGTTTCCGGAGTTTTCTTTTTACTCAGAGCTGCTTCCAGCTTTGGTACATATTTCATCAAAGAAATCACAAAGCTTAAGAAAATCAGCATGATAAATACAGTTGCAAGACCTACAACAGCATTCATGACAGCATCCTTCATCTTTTCGCCCATTGTATAATTTGCACTGAAGCCAACGCTTTCTGCGTTTAATTTGCCGTCATATACCATTTCTACGGTAGCATCTCTGTTTTCAAACTCTGCCTGTAAAGTAACAACGTATTTGCTTCCGTCCTTCTTTATAACATCTTCGGCATCAGCTTCTTTGATTTCCACGAAAGCGCCCAGCTCTTCTAAGGAATCAGCCCAGGAAGTGAAGGCATTTTTTGTGAAGTCGTCCATGTTCGGATTTTCTTCTATAGACTGTTCTATAGTTGCCTTATCATACTGTACCAGAGCCTGAACAGTACCGACTGTCCCCTGGTAAAGATTATCCTGCACCTTGGCATTGATTTCATCTTTTGTCTGACCGCATGCGGACAGGGAAAATACCAGAACACCGATTGATACTAAACTGCCTATTTTTTTCCATCTCTGTTTCATATCATCTCCCCCTTGCTTAAACTGTGCCATGTTTCTTGCTTGGGCGGTCTTCTCTCTTGGTGAATAACATTTCAAATGCACCAATTACATACTTTCTTGTGTCCTCAGCCTCAATAATGGTGTCCACATAGCCTCTCTTTGCTGCGGAAAGAGCGCTGGACTGCAACATCGCATATTCTGCTGCTTTTTCATTAATCGTAGCTGCATCTGCATCTGCATACATAATCTTTGCAGCCAGTTTTGCGTCCATCATACCAATCTGTGCATTCGGCCATGCAAATACCATGTCCGCACCAGTGGATTTGCTGTTCATAGTAAGGTAAGCGCTTCCGAAAGCTTCTCCGATTACAATGTTTACCTTTGGAACGGTTGCACTGATAAATGCGTTTGTCAGCTCTGCTGCATTTCTTGCCATATTGGACTCAGAGCATTTTGTAGCCTTGTATCCTTTTACATTGGTAAGAGTCAGAACAGGGATTTCAAATGCATCACAGAATTTTACAAATTCAGCGGCTTTTTTACAGCCTCTTGCGGATAATACATTTTCAAAGGTTTCTGTCTTTTCGCCCTCTTGGTTGTAAACTTCGCTTCTGTTTGCAACACAGCCTACCGTTGCACCGTTTAAACGGATAAATCCTGTTACCATGTCTTTTGCATAAGCTGCTTTTACTTCAAAGAATTCCTGATTGTCTGCAATCTGGGAAAGTGCAATAGAGGTATCTCCCACACAGTTTTCCAGTTCCGGACAAATACGATTTAAGTCATCTGTGCAGTCTACATAGGATGAATTGTCTTCAAAGTTAGAAGGCAACATGGAAACCAGGGTTCTCATCTGTCCTAAAATTTCTTCTTCGCTTCCCAGAACGTCTACAAGACCTGCATGCTCGCTCTGGTATGCAGCGCTTGAAGTATCACATTTGGAAATTTCATTTCCTTCCAGTGCATTCGGGGAGTTTACAAACAGTCTTCCCTTTGTGTCTTCCATAAATGTAAAGTCTGTCAAAGCCGGAACGACTGCAAGTCCGCCGCCACAGGTACCGAAAATTCCTGTAATCTGAGGAATCACACCAGATGCCATAACCTGTTTTGTGTAAATTTCGCCAAAAGCGTTTAATGCATCTGTTGCTTCCTGCAGTCTTAAGCCTGCACAGTCAAGCAGACCGATAATCGGTGCGCCTGTCTTCATGGCTAAATCGTACAGATTTGCAATTTTCTTTGCATGCATTTCACCAATGGAACCGTTTAACACGGAGGCGTCCTGGCTGTACACATATACCAGGCTACCGTCAATGACACCGTATCCGGTAATGACGCCGTCTGCCGGTGTTTCTTTTTCAGATAAGTTGAAATCTGTGTTTCTGGCTGTTACATAGCCGCCGATTTCAACAAAGCTGTTCTCATCAAGTAAAGAGTTAATTCTCTTACTCGCTAAGGTTTGTGCTGTACTACTCATTGTTCAGCCCTCCATCTTAAATTTATTTTTCACAGCAAAAGCACAATCCGCCTGCTGTTTACCGGGATTTCTGCACTATCACTGTGAGCCTTATCCGGTCTTTGTGCAGAAATTTTCACCGATTCACTGTATTGTGCTACATTAGTAAAACCAATTTCTGCCGAGTATAATTGTACCTTGTTTCGAATTATTTTTCAATAGTTTTTGACAAAGTTTTAACGCCCTTTTCTGCTGCGCCAAAGCTCTTCACAATTTTTCATACAGGTGTATAAAAGAGAGTATGTCCCGTTTTTTTCTATTTCTACCTCTAATTCCTCTGCAAATAAAAATTCTATACAAAGATATCCCAGTCCTGAAAGCTGTTCCCTTTGTTTTGTTTTTGCCAGAGCGCACATTCTCTGAAAGGAAGTATGGGAGGCGCCTTTAAAAAAGTTGTAAATTTCCTGGAAACCCCGGTAAAGCAAATACCAGAAACCAATCCACGCCAGCTCTGCCCTCTCTGCTTCCCCTCCTCTAATGTCCTCCAAAAGCCCAAGGACTGCTTCAGCACAAAGCTTCTCCTCGCAGGAAAGAGAATGCCAGAAATATTCCCCCTGATAAACGCTGCTTTCCGCGCGCTGCAGAAGATAGGCTCTCCACTCCTCCTCCATATGAATGACCATGTTCTGGCACCGATGATTTTTTGCCTATGGCATAGAGCAGCGTATAGGTAATATCTGCATATTTCTTCTCTGTCTTTGGCACAAAATCACCGCCGCCAGGATCGTAAGAGCCTTCCTCCTGCAAAAAGTCCGAACTCTGCCTTATCTGTATGCAAAGCCCCTGAAATAAAATCCCCTTTTTTCTCATAGACTGCCTCTTTTCCGTCTGCACCTGCACTGTGAGGAATTTTCTTCTTTTTCTTTATACTTATCCGGGAACTCAAAGAACTGATAGATGAAATAGCAATAGAAATATGGAATAAAGTGAGAAAACAAAAAGAATAAAACAAAATTTAAAGAACTGATAGATACGCCAACTGAAATGCCGCGCAGACCTGTTTTTATTTTAGATATATTTTACTACAGAGCCTGGAAAATTACAAGGAATTTTCTCAGACTCTGCAATAAAATTTTATCAGGCTTTCTTTACGCCATGGTCACTTTTCTGAAGTTCTTCTTACCTTTCTTCAGCACAATTCCCTCTCCCTGAAGTTTTTCTCCTGCAAGAAGGTATTTGATATCTGTAATCTTCTCTCCGTCCACAGATACTCCGCCCTGCTCAATGGCGCGTCTTGCCTCTGAACGGGTATTCGCCAGTCCACTGTTTACCAGAAGGGAAATCAGGTCAATATTTCCATCTGTAAGCGCGCTCTCCTCAATCTTTGCAGAAGGCATATTTGCTGCATTTCCGCTGGTGAATAAAGCTCTTGCTGCTTCCTGAGCTTTCTCTGCTTCTTCTTTTTCCGTGTACCAGTTCGGTCAGCTCATAAGCCAGAATTTCTTTTGCTTTGTTTAACTGGCTTCCTTCCCAACTGTCCATTTCATCAATCTGTTCCAGAGGCAGGAAGGTCAGCATACGGATACATTTCAGCACGTCTGCATCTGCCACATTTCTCCAGTACTGGTAAAAATCAAAAGGAGAAGTCTTATTCGGATCTAACCATACAGCGCCGGACTGTGTTTTTCCCATTTTTTTGCCTTCAGAATTGAGTAGCAGAGTAATGGTCATAGCACAGGCATTTTTTCCCAACTTTCTTCTGATTAATTCTGTTCCGCCCAGCATGTTGCTCCACTGGTCGTCTCCGCCAAACTGCATGTTGCAGCCATATTTCTGGTACAGCATGTAGAAATCATAGCTCTGCATAATCATATAGTTAAACTCCAGGAAGCTCAATCCCTTTTCCATACGCTGTTTGTAGCACTCTGCAGCGAGCATACGGTTTACAGAAAAGTGAGCCCCAACCTCTCTTAACAGCTCTACATAATTTAAATCCAGCAGCCAGTCTGCATTATTTACCATTAATGCTTTTCCTTCAGAAAAATCAATAAAACGCTCCATCTGCTTTTTAAAGCAGTCACAGTTGTGCTGAATCATTTCCGGTGTCATCATGGAACGCATGTCGCTTCTTCCGGAAGGGTCACCGATGTATCCGGTTCCGCCGCCAATCAGGGCAATAGGCTTATTACCAGCCATCTGCAGACGCTTCATCAGGCACAGTGCCATAAAGTGACCTACATGAAGGCTGTCTGCTGTAGGGTCAAAGCCAATGTAAAAAGTTGCCTTTCCATTGTTTACCAGTTCTCTGATTTCTTCTTCGTCTGTTACCTGGGCAATTAAGCCTCTGGCAACCAGTTCGTCATAAATTTTCATGTTTGCAATCTCCTTTTCTCTATGCTAAAAAGAGCCCTCGCCCTTTTTGATTTATAAAAGGACGAGAACTCTAAAATCCCCGTGTTACCACCTTTATTCACAGCCAGCTCGCACTGATCTGCCTCTGCAAGTACAGCATAAGCGATACTCATCGTGTTTTAACGTACACGCATCCGTCACAGCCTACTCATCTCTTTTCGGTGTGAAGCTCAGGGAGGTATTCGCTTTTCAGATTTCCACGCGCCTCTCATCTTCCGGCTGCTTTCTGTGTGTGCCTCTGCAAACTACTTGTTCCCGTCTTTGCCTTTCTCTCATACAAAGACAGTATACAAATCCCCACCTGTTTTGTCAAGCCATGTTTTGTTTGCTTTTCCAACTCACAGCAATGCAGTAAGCACAATGACAAGCCTCTGAAAATCTACAACTTTGCAGTGTTCCACACATACTCGCCGTTTTCTTTGATCCCGTAAAAATCACTGAAATTCAGAGCAAAAATATCTTTTTCTATTTTGTCTACAGGAATCTCATTTTTAATTAAATACTGCCAGATTCCGCCGTGGGAAATATCTCCCTGTAAAAGTACACCTGCAACCTTGCCGTCCCTTAAAATCACACGCTTATAGCTGCTTGCACCTTCTCTTACCAGAACAGTATCCCCTTCCTGCGGCACAATAATTCCCACACACATGGAAACCAGCCCAAAAAAATTAATAGTATTTTTCATTGCATACCGGTCTGTATAAGCTACTTTACTTCCGCACATGTTCAGGGCTGCTGTTTCTCCCTGCTTCTGGGCATTTGGCCAGATTCCGGAAAGACCTGTTACATCGCCTGCTGCGTAAACATCTTCTGCACCTGTTTCCAGATACTCATTGACCTGCATACCCCGGTCAATGATAATTCCCTCTCCGTCCATACCTGCCACTGCAGAACGTACACCTGCTGCCACAATCACCAAATCACAGGTAATTTCTGTTCCATTGTCCAATACCAGACAGGTAATTTCCCCCGCTTCATTCATAATGGTATCTGCAGCCTTTCTTCCCAAATAAAAGGTTGCCCCTGCTTTTTCAAAGCGCTTCTGGTATTCAAAGGCTCCTGTTTTATCCAACTGAATGGGAAGAATCTGATCTGCCATTTCAATAATGGATACCTTTTTTCCTGTTTCCATAAGTCCGTAGGCTGCGTCAAGCCCCACCAGACCTGAACCGATAATGGCAATATGCTCTGCTTTTTCCGCCAGAGCATCAATAGCCTGGGCATCTCTTAAGTGACGCAGACCGAACACATTCTTGGCTTCTCTTAAATTTCCTACCGGCGGAATAAAGCTTTCCGCACCTGTGGCAATAAGAAGTCTGTCATAAGAGATTTCCTCTCCCTTGTCTGTCACAACCCTTTTTGCAGCTGTATCCAGCTTTGTTACCGTAACTCCGGCTTTCCATTCAATGTTGTTTTTCTCAAAGAAATCCGGGTCTACAAAGCTGATGCCCTCTGCGCTTCTTTCATGGCTTAAAAATTTGTGCAGCATACAACGAGAATGTACCTGTGTATCCGTAGAAATCATGGTAATCTTCCCCTGAGAATCTGCTTTTCTGATAGTCCTCGCCGCAGTGATGCCTGCTGCTCCGGCTCCTAAAATCACATATTCCATTGCTACACCTCCTCTACCCAGATTGCCTGCTTTGGACAGGCCTTGACACAACTTGGCTCTTCGCCCTTTTCTATGCAGAAATCGCATTTGATAACCTTCATATTTGTGCTGTCGTCCGGTTTTAACACCCCGTAAGGACAATTCATAACACACATAAAGCAGGAACCGCATTTTTTCTCATCATACTGTACATGTCCTGTTTTTTCGTCCTTGGTAAGCGCGCCGCTCATACAGGACATCACGCATTCCGGCTGGTCACAGTGTCTGCAGAAGACAGGCGTATAGCTTCCGTCCGGATTCTTGTAGATATAGTTGCGGGATTCATTGGCAATGTCTGTCAAATCCAAGGTATACACACTGCCTTCGTCTTTTCTGTGTGCCTGCATACATGCAATGGAGCAGCTTTTGCAGCCATCGCATTTGGCAGCATCTATCATTATTCTTTTCATGAGATACCCCCGTTGTTTTTTAGATATTCAGTCCTGCACGTTTTTCTTCAATAATCTTGTCCAGAATGTCTGCGCTTTCCTTTGCATTCCCGTTGATAATCACCTGTCCGCCTGTGATATTTTTCATATCCTCTGTAAGAAGCTTAACTGCAGTCTTACTTCCTGTCACAAACGGAGGCAGTCCCAGGTGCAGCGGAAGTCCCAGCGCCAGACCAAAGCAGCCGTCTGCCAGAGCCTGTTCTTCCAGCCACTGTGCAGCAGAGAGAACCAGCGGAAGCTGCGGAATATCTACGCCAATAGCTTCTGCAAGCTCTGTAGCTACAATTTCCAGACGTCCGATAGCCAAACATGGACCGAAGTTTAATACCGGAGGAATGTTTAATTTTTCACAAACTGCGCGAAGCTTCGGACCAGCCAGTTTCGCTGCTTCCGGTGTCATAAGACCACAGTTTTCAATACCGCCTGAAGAACAGCCGGCTGTCAGCACCAGGATATCCTTTGCAATGAGTTCCTTGGTAAGCTCGACAGAAAGCACGTCATGTCCTCCTGCTGTTAAGTTGGAACAGCCTACTACACCTGCAATACCTTTGATATCTCCAGATACAATCAGGTCAATGAGAGGTTTCCAGTTACCCCCTAAGAAGTCTTTTAAAGAGCCCTCGGAAACACCGGTTAAGGTATGGTCATTTCCATGTTCAGGCATAAGGTTCATTGGCACATTGCCTCTTCTTGCCTTGTACGCTTCTACAATTTCATCAATGATTTCTTCGCTCTGTTTTTCTCTTTCTTCAAACACAAATGGTTTTAATTCTGCATTGGCCTTCTTTGCCACATCGTCCAGACAAATCTGTTTGATTTTCAGCTCATCGCAGATTGGCTCAATACCCGGAAGTGTACAGTTGAATTCAGAAAGCACTGCATCAATACCGCCTGTAGCCAGAACAGCTTCACTGGTGTAGTTATTTCCTGCATGCCCGTCAAACACTTCTTCATAGTGTGCGCCGCGAAGCTGTAAATCCTGTCCTACACAAGTACAGCCTACCAGCTTAAATCCTTTTGCCCCGGCTGCTTTTGCTTTTGCAATGGCTGCTTCAGAGGTAAGTCTTTCCTGTAAATCAACAAAAATAGTATGCTGATGTCCGGTAATCATGATGTTGATGTAATCCGGATCAATAACGCGCAGACCTACCGGCGCCATGCGAAGCTCCGGTTCGCCTAAAAGCACATCGTTTAACAGATTTGTCAGTGTCAGGCCATACAAACCTGTGGAGATACCCAGCTTCAGGCAGTCTGTATACATATCAACAGGGTCTGAATTTAAGTTTGTAGAGCATTTTACAACGCCATGGAACACTTCGCTCTTTGCGCCGCCCGGTAAAATACCAAGCTCCTGCCATTTTTTAAAGCGCGGTGCATACGCCATTTTTTCAACCAGCTCCATTTTTTCATATTCCGGTTTATATAAGTCATCCAGAACCTTCTGTGCCACCTGCTTTGCAGTATCCCATTTATCAACGCCCTGTACGTTGAAAATCTCAGCCAGTCTTGCCAGGGATTTTTCACCTTTAATCTCTCCCTTAATTTCTGCTGTTTTCTTTACGTTTAACGCTGTATTTTCTACAATATGAATGTAACAGCCAGATCCGCTTGCCACTGCGCGCAGGAAATTACGGGCAACAATCACATCTGCTGTTGCGCCACAGATTCCTCTGGGTGCTTTTGGCGTAATACGGCACGGACCATTGGAGCAAAGACGGCAACAGACACCCTGCAGACCAAAGCCGCATTTGGTACTCTGACCTTCTACTCTGTGATGAGAAGTTTCCATTGGTAATTCACGGATAAATCCTTCCAGCGGTTTATCTGCACTGGCACAGGTGTTGCAACCAAAACACTGATTCATTCTTATATCCTCCTGATATGTACTTAAATTTTCATTTGTTAAGATTATAACAATTCTTGACTAAATTAGTCAAGAATAACCCGCAAAATTTCCCTTCTTTTTTCTTTTCCTTAAAGTTTTTCCTGAAATGCCTGAATTTCCCGCTTTAAGCAATCCTCCTGCTGACTGGTCAGCAAAAGCTTTCCTTCCTCCAGATAAACATCACAGCCATGCTGACGGATAAAGCCCATAATTTCCTCATTAGCAGATAGGTGGGTGAGAAACAGAGACAGCTCCTGCCCCTCTGAACATACAGTCTTTAAAAAGACAATGCTATGCTCCAGAGCCTGCTTTCCCTCCTCCTCTGCTTTTTTCAGCTTCAGGGTTTCCCGGTAAAAGGCTTCCTTTACCCAGAAAAACTCTTTTTCTGCACCAGTCTTTTCCAGATTTTGCAGGTGCAACTCCTGCTGCTTTTCCAGAATCCATTCTGTGACCTTATGATACACTTCTTCCTCTTCTCCCAAAAGCAGAGCCTGCTCTTTTAAAATCTGTCCCCGCTCTTTCCTCTGCGCAATACAGGTCTTTAGCATCTCCTGAAAATTCTTTTCCGGCTTCAGTTCCTGTCTGATTTTTTTCAATTCCCCATAGATTCCGTTTTATGTATGCCTTCTCAAGACGGCATCGCCTTATGCGCTCTCCCAGTCCTTCCTCTGCCATATTCATAAGCAGAAGCTTTTCGTCAAAAGCCGCTCCCTTTAAAGACTCTGCTTTTTCCGAAATTTCTTCCTTGTTTTCCATGGAAAACAGTCTGTCTACGTTGTAAAGAGCCTTATACTTTTTACAAAGCCGGTAAAATCCTATAAAATCCCCTGCAATCTCTCTGTCCCGAATATATTCTTCTATTAATTCCACGGAAACGGAGAATCCCATTTCCTCATAAACCTTTAATACACAGGACAAATCCTCCCAGCCCCTGGCTGTGACAAAACAGCTTCCCTCCTGTTTTTCCTGCAATTTATAAAAATGCTCCTGCTTTAAATCCAGATAAGATAAAACCGCTGTATGTATCCCCTGTTTTTGTGCATACTGTCGCCACACCGAATAGTCTGCCTCAATTTCTATATTTCGCACACGGTCCAGGGTCGCCATATCAAATTCCCGGACAGATTTGTTATATTTCTCCGGGTTTCCTGCTGCCACAATCACCCAGCCTTCCGGCAAATGATGAGTCCCAAAGGTTTTCTGCTGCAAAAACTGCAGCATGGCAGGCGCCAGGGTTTCTGACACACAGTTGATTTCGTCCAGAAACAAAATTCCTCTTGAAACCTTTTGCTTCTCCATACACTGATATACCGAAGCCAGAAGCTCACTCATGGTATATTCTGTTACCGTGTATTCCCCTGCCTCCGAAAACTCTCTTTTCCAGAACAGGAAGCCCTACGGCGCTCTGCCGTGTGTGATGGGTCAGCGTATATTCCACCAGCCCAATCTTTTCTTCCTGAGCAATCTGCTTCATAATGGCAGTTTTCCCGATTCCCGGCGGTCCCATGAGCAAAATGGGACGCTGACACGCCAGAGGAATTTTATACCTGCCCTGTTCATCTCTTGCGGTGTACGCCTGTACCGTATGGATAATTTCCTGTTTTGCCTGCGCTATATTCATACAATATCCTCTCCCTGTTTTCTCTCGTCCATGTACATCAGCTGCGCCCATGCGGGTATTTTTGCCTCCTTCGGCGGCTTGCGCGTGAGAAGAAAAACGGTTTTATAATCTGTCTTCTCCCGGGGATAAATGCCATCGCCGTCTGTATAATATAAAAGTGCCTTCAGATTTTTCAGTTCCCCCTTTTGCTGCAGTTCTTTCACATACCTAAAAACAGGCCGAAAATCTGTCCCCCCTCTTCCCTGTATCCGAATTTTCTTCAGATAGTCCTTCCATTCCTTTTCCTTTGTCACCAAAACCGCCTCCTGTACATAGCAGTCGCATTGGAAAATGTAAACCTTCATTTTTTTGAAAAAATCCTCCCGCCGGCTTAAAACACTGTAGGTTTCTTCCAGAAATCGCTGCACCACCCCGCGGCTGCAGGAGCCAGAAGTATCAATGGCAATCACCAGCTCCTCCAGTTTTCTGGCTTCTATGTATTCCAGAGGCTCCAGGAGCGGAAGATTGCCATACCTGAACATACCATACAAATAAGGAATATAGTCAAAGCTTTCCAAATCTAACTGTAATTCTTCTCTTTCCACAGCAAAGCTTCGCAGAAACCTGTGATATTCCCGTCTGCGGGTTTCCTGAAGCTGGTACCACTCCTGGCATTCTCCTTTCTCACTGCCCCGCCTTCCTGTACTTCCTTTTTCTCCTGCCTGCCCTTTGGCTTTGATCCCGTCTGCCGCCTGTCGGATTTCCTGAATTCTTTCCGAACCCACGGTTCTCCAGTATGTATGGCTGTCTGCAGCAAAAATCTTTTTCCAGGAATCCAGTGCCTGCTTTCCGGGCTTTAATGCTTTCAGCCTTTCATATACTTCCTCTGCTGACAGACTTTTGTCCCTTCCCCAGATTTTGCTGCAAAGCGCCCTTCCTTCCGCTTCCATAAGACCTGTCAGTTCTTCCAGCCCCAGACAGTCTATGGTGTATTCTGTCACAATATCACATGCCAGATAATAAGCTCATCTTCTCTTTTTGTATTCATATGTACATACAGCACGTGTAAAAGACTATGCAAAAAAGCACGGATAACAGAAATCCTTCCCTTGCTGCAATACTGTGTCAATAACGCCTCCGGTTGATAGTAAAGCACAGTACCGTCTGTACCGAACAGTTCTCTTTCTTCCATGCTTTGGAACACCTTTTGAAAGACTCCGTAAAGTTCCGGACTTCTGCAGCACAGCTCCGTCATTGTCAGGGTTTTCAACTTTTCCCAAAGCCGCTGCTTTTCTTCCATAATTAAAATTCCCAGCCTTCCTCTTTAAATCCCTGCTGCTCTTTCTTCTTCTGTAAAAGGAAAATCTGTGCCTCTGTGTTTTGATATTTTTCCGCCTTCAAAAGCAAGGATTCCAGTACCGCGCCCTGCAACTGAAAATCCTCCAATAAGACCGCAAGCTTTCTGTTTTCTCTCTGTTGTATCAGCCATTCTCCTGCCGGACGGATACGCAGGGAAAGATAGGAACCATATTCCTTTCTTACCTTGTCCTTTTCCCATGTCCTGCAGGAAAAATACCTCTTTAAGGCAAGTTCCAGCCTGATCTTTTCCTGCTTGCCGGAAAGAAACTTCTCATCAAGACTGCGGCATTCTTTTTCATAAGCCTCCTGTTTTTCCATCTCTTCTGCCAGACAGCCCCATAAACCTGCAGTTGTACGGCTGTTAATTTCCAGATCTTCACCTCTTGGCATTTCGGCTGTATCCTGCGGATTTTCACCGCAAATATCAGCCCCCAGGATTCTACGGTGAACAAACGCCAACCGTATCATCTTCAAAAGCTGAGGCAGAAGTACCTCTCCCTGATCCCAGTTAGTTCTTGCCGCCTCCCTGGAAAGAAGATCCATATCAATGGATAAATATAGCGGAGAAGAACTGCCTGCCAAAAATCTCTCCAGCGTTTCCTCCTTTTTCTGAGAAAGCTCTTCTGCGGTCACTGCCGTTATCCCTCTATTTTGGGCATCACATTCCGAAAAAGCGGCTTTGGACGGTCCTGTTACACATACCTTTGAAAGTTCCGGATTGGTATCCAGCACCTCCCTCACCCAGCTTCCGCAGGAAAGCAGTCCGAAAAAAGCAGCCTCCTGCATATCTGTGTGATTGTCAAACACCAGCAAATCAAAAGGTTCTTCTATTTTTTTCAGCCAGAGCTTGCTTAAATAATGATAATTCCCGGAATCCAGAAAATGAATACCAAAAAGAGGCATTTCCTTTATCTGCTTCTGTATCGCTTCCTCTGCCTCAGGCGTACAGTAACAGTTCACTCCTTCCATTCCTGTCATATCCAACCATCTGCCCTGCTGTGCCTGAAAAAAGGGTTCCTGAGGATAAATTCCCGAAAAATTCATAATAACTGTTTTATCCCACATAATGCACGATCCCGACCTTTTTTACCTTTTGTTCCGGTTCTGTTTTGCCATAGCCAAGGGCTGCCATACCAAAAACCTGATGATTTTCAGGAATCCCCCAGTCTGTGAGAATGTCCCGTACTTCCTCCTCTTCACAGATATCTCTTAACTGATTAATCCAGACAGAGCCTATGCCAAAGGAATGGGCTGCCAGAAAAATATTTTCAAGGGCGCAGGCATTATCCTCCATGCCATGAGGATTCTCCCTTTCATTAGAAGGAACAAGCAAAACCTGGGGATTATACATATCATAATGCTCCCGCCCCAGTTTTTCTCCGATTATTTTTGCAAGACGCTGAATTTCCTTTCTGTCTGTAACAACTGTAAATCTCCAGGTCTGGTAATTATGTCCGCTGGGTGCATAAAGCCCTGCCTGTACAATCTGTTCCAGTTCCTCTTTAGGAATTTCTCTGTTCAGAAAGGCTCTGATGCTTCTTCTTGTCAGAATATTTTTCATTACTTCATTCATAGTCTGTTTTCCTTTCTCTATATCTTAAAATATTACTGTTTTTCTTATTTTATATTGTACCATGTCCCTGCTTTTTTTCAACCTGCCCCAAATCTTTTTATGGTCTGCTCCAAACACCAGGCAAAATTAATCTCCTCTATGGCTTCTCTGGCTGTAATTTCCTGTTCTGCCCAGATAAAATCCCCTGTTTTGTAGGTCAGAGTACCGACTCTCTCTCCCTTTTTTACAGGTGCGGTAAGGAACGGCACTCCTTCATAGACCACCTCCACCTTTTCTCCCGGTCCAAGCAGCACCATCTGGTCTTTTATTGGCTTGCAGAAAAGAGGCAGTTCCTTCTCTTCTCCCAAAATCGGGCTTTGTCCATTTTCTACAGGCACAGTGCTGGGAAGCTTTGGAAACTCTGCATCAGAAAGCTTCTGGAGGCTGTAATGTTCCAGCCCATACTCCATAAGTTTTCTGGTGTCTGCCCACTTATATCCCTTATTATTCGGCCAGCCACAGCCCAAAAGAGCCACAATAAAAGTTTTATCTTCCCGTTTTAAAGCTCCCACATAGCAGTAGCCTGCCTTTGCCGTAAATCCTGTTTTTCCGGTAAGTGCGCCCTCCATCATGGTAAGAAAGGCATTGTGATTTACACAGGAAAAACTCCGCCTTCCCTCACAGTCAGAAAAACCATGGGAGGGCGCAGCGGTAATGGAAAGAAATGCTTCTCTTTTCGGAGAATCTTTTATACAATAACGCAAAATCCGGGCAAGATCTGCCGCAGTTGTACTGTGTTCTCTCTTTCCGTTTTTTGTTTCCTTTTCTGCGTCCAATCCGTTTGGTGTAATAAAACAAGTATCCCTACACCCGATTTCTTCTGCTTTTTTATTCATTAGGTCTGCAAACGCCTCCACACTGCCTGCCACATGCTCTGCCAGCACCACGGCTGTATCGTTGTGACTTTCCAGCATAAGAGAATACAGCAAATCCTCCACTCGATACTGCTCCCCCTCCTGCACACCCAGGCGTACCTTTGGCATACTGGCAGCATAGGCAGAAACTGTAGCTGCTTCCTCTGGCCGGCTATTTTCCAGAACCACAATACAGGTCATAATTTTTGTGGTACTTGCCATGGGTCTTTGCTCTCTTCCGTTTTTTTCATAGAGAATCCTGCCGGAATCCCCGTCCATTAAAACAGCAGACAGGGCATAGAGATTTCCCACCTCTGCTGTTTTCTCATCTCCATAGCACAGAACAGGGGGAATACAAAAGAACATTCCCAGAAGGATTATCAGCCGTAAAAAAATTCCTTTTCCGATTTTTCCCATAAGCTTCCTCCTTCTTAAAGCTTATGTACAGGCATAAAAAAAGATACCTCCAAGCTGTTCCCAGCTCTTTCGTATCCTTTTCCCGTTTCCTCTATATATTTAGCTGAAGCTGAATCTCTTCTTCTGCCTCTGCCTTAAAATCCTCCATCTGCACCGGATCAATCTCCGGCAACTCGTCCAACCCCTGCACCCCGAAATTTCTCAAAAATTCTTCCGTAGTCCCCAGAAGAATCGGTCTTCCCGGTGCGTCCAGTCGTCCTACTTCCTGCACAAGCCCGTATTCCATCAGCTTCGCAATAGCATGGTCACATTTTACACCCCTGATCTTCTCTATTTCCAGCTTTGTTACCGGCTGCTTGTAGGCAATAATAGACAGGGTTTCCAGCATGACATCAGACAGCACTGCTTTTTTCGGCTGCAGCGCCATTTTTACCAAATAATCATAATACTCTTCCTTAGTACACATCTGAAATGCATTTTCCAGCTCAATAATCTTAATTCCCCGGTCTTCCTCCTGATACTTCAGCATCATATTCCGCACAATCTTCCCTGTGGTTTCCACATCATGCCCAATGGCCTTTGCCAGGGCCGAAAGCTCTACAGATTCTCCCATGGCAAACAGCAACGCCTCAATGGCGCCTTCCACTTTTTTCAGTTCCATGCTTATCCTTCCTCCTGAAGGGATTCTATTTCAATTTCATCAAAAAGTTCTCTCTGACTGATACGGATAATCCCCATTTTCATCAGCTCCAGAATTGCCAGAAATGTGACAATTACCTGTACCTTGCTGGCCTGACGGCTGAGCAAATCCCGAAATCCGAAATATCTGTGAAATCTGGCATATTCCCCAACCTCTTTCATTTTATCAGGAAGACTGACCTCCTCCTTCTCAATTTTTCCAAACTTGCTTCGGATTGGGTCTACCTTGTCCTCCTGTCTGCGCATCACGCTCTGGAAAATATCATTCAGCTTTTTCAGTGTCAGACCGTCCAAAAGCTCCTTGGTATCCACCGGCTCCCTGTATGCCAGCACCTCTTTCGGAATAGTTGGCAGCTTGTATACATTTTTTGCCGCTGCTGCCATACGATCGCGAAGCTCATAGGACATGTATTTGTACATTTTATATTCCAGAAGCTGGCGCACCAGTTCTTCTCTGGGGTCTTCCTCTTCCCCTTCTTCATTTACCTCTTTTGGCAAAAGCATTTTACATTTAATGGAAATCAGCGTTGCCGCCATAACCATGAATTCACTCATAATATTCAAATCTTCCCGTTCCATGGCATGAATGTATTCCATGTATTGATCTGTAATCTCTACAATGGGAATGTCATAAATATTCACTTTGTTTTTTTCAATAAGATGCAGCAAAAGGTCTAACGGACCTTCAAACACCTGCAACTTTACCGGGATTCCCATATCTGTTTACCTCTTCCTGCTTTTTACCGCTGAAAGCCATTTTACACTATTTTTCTCCAAAAGTCCACCCTATCCCCTGCTTTTCGGCAGGCAGTCTATAAAAAGCAATTCTCTGGGATTAAAAACCCGAAGGGGAATCGTGTGCTCCCCAAGCCCGGCGCTGACAATAAGGTGATGCCCTTCTCTCTCAAAATGTCCCCGACAGTATTTGGGAAACAGTCGCAAGTCCGGACTTACCGCACCGCCTAAAAAAGGCACACGCACCATACCGCCGTGATAATGTCCCGAAAGGGTCAAATCTCCGCCCCATTCCAGATATGTGTCCCCGTATTTTGGCGTATGCGCCAGAAGAATCTGAAACTCCTCCTTTGACGCTTTTCCCACCAGGCGATTCAGATCCCGCTTCTCAAGCCTCTGTTTCCCTCTTCTTGCATAATAGGAATAGGGAAGCATAAGTCCTGTAAGCAAAACCTTCTCTCCCTTTCCTTCCCATATCCTTGTGGTATTTTCCAGCATCACAACACCTATGCGCCGCAGCTTTTTCTCCAGCATCAGATACCCTTTTCCGTAAATTTCCGGCTGCTGCTTCATACGCTGTTCATGATTGCCGAGAGAATAAAACACAGGAAAGAGCTTTACTGCCTCACGGAGAAATTCATAGGCTTTGTGTACAGACGCCCCCTTTTTCCCCAGCACCAAATCTCCTGCAATAAGAAGCATATCCGGCTTACCCTCTTTTAAAGCCTGAAGAAGCCTTTCATTTTTTTGTCCAAATTCCAGATTGTGCAAATCACTGATAACAGCAGCGCGAAAGCCCTGCTGTTTCAGTTTCTCCGATATTATTTCATATTTGACGATTTTAAATTTCTTCACCTTTTCGCCTTTCTAAAATCTCAGGAAACAAAATATTTCTCCTGATGCTTCATAATCTTAAAGTACATGACAAGTAAAAGTCCTCCTGCCAGCACCCAGGCAAAGGGACTTGCCAGACATGCGCCCACATAGCTGTGCTTCCAGGCTGCAAGCATTGCCACAACCCCTCTTCCCACAAGCTCTGCCACACCTGCCATCATAGGTAAAAGACCGTATCCCATGCCCTGGATTCCATTTCTGTATACATTGACAATGGTTAAAGGGATAAAGAAAATGCCTACACACTTCAAATAAATATCTGCCTGGCCCATAATTGCGGACACATCACCGGATACAAAGAAGTAAACCAGATATTTTCCCACCGTAACCATAGGAATTGCCAGAAGCACACTGTAAATGCTTCCGATAATAGTGGCCGCCCGAAAGCCCTTGCGAATCCTCTTTATCTGTCCAGCCCCCATATTCTGGGCACAGTAGGTTGCCATGGTTGTTCCAAGCGCCACATAGGCCTGTGTTCCTATCTGCTCAATTTTATTTGCAGCAGTGAAAGCTGCCACAGACATGGAACCCAGCATATTCAGGGCAGACTGCACCATCATAGTTCCAATGGCAGTAATGGAATACTGCAGCGCCATAGGCAGCCCAATGGCAAGCTGCATCTTTGCCATATAGACCTCTATTCTGAAATCCTCCCGATGAAGCTTTAAAAGCGGCACCTTTTTTGCAATATAAAAAAGACAGCCAATGCCGGAAACACCCTGGGAAACTACAGTGGCATACGCTGCTCCTGCTGCTCCCATGTGAAATACAAGAATCAAGAGTAAATCCAGCCCAATATTCAAAACCGCTGACAAAATCAGAAAATACAGCGGCGTCTTGCTGTCACCCAGAGCTCTTAAAACACCGGACAGCAGATTATACAGCACGCTAGCCGCGATTCCAGCACAGATAATCATAATATAGGTATATGCATCCTGAAAAATGTCCTCAGGCGTGTGCATAAACATCAAAAGCGGCTTCATGGCCAACATACTTCCCACGGTCATAACAATGGTTATTCCCACGGAAAGCACCGCAGCCGTTCCCACGGTTTTTCTCATACCCGCCATATCCCCTGCGCCGAATCTCTGAGCAGTCAATACGGAAAACCCTGCCGTAAGCCCCTGCAGAAAGCCAAGAATCAAAAACATAATAGTTCCCACACTCCCAACGGCTGCAAGCGCCTTGGTTCCTACAAATTTTCCTACAATAATGGTATCCGCCATACTGTAAAACTGCTGAAACATGTTGCCTATGAAAATCGGTATGGTAAAATTCAAAATGATTTTCACAGGACTTCCCATGGTCATATCTGTCTGTAAACGTTCTTTTGCCAAAGTAAACCCCTCTCTCATATCAAAATCATTTTTTGGTAACTTTGGCTTATTATAGTATTAAAGCAATAGGAGTTTCAACATGTTTTTTTATTTCTTCTCAGAAATATTTTTGCTGTCCTTTCCCATAAAAATTTCCCAGGCTTTCTTCAGATAATCCCTGTATTCTGCCTTTTTTATATCTCTGTCAAAGACAAGATCAACGCTTCCGATTTTCTCTTTTCCCAGATAGTAATCCGCACTTCCCGCTTTTTCTCCCTTCTTTACAGGTGCCTGTACGCTCTTCTTTATTCTGATTTTCTTTTTAATGGAATCCAAGTTTTCTCCTCTGGTATCCAAATACTGAAACTTTTCCTTGTAGCTGCAGGAAACCTCATCTAAGACGCCGCCCTTTACCTGCACTTTGCCCGGCGCTTTTTGATGCTCGTCTGTGTAGAGCTTACAGCTTCCGAATCCCAGGTTCAGCATTGCTGCAGCATCTTTAAACCGCACTTTATAATCCGGGGCTGTCATCACCACACTGATAAGGGTAATTCCGTTTCTCTTCGCCACTGCGGACACACAATACTTTGCCACACTGGTACTGCCGGTTTTCAAACCTACGCAGCCTTCATAACTTCGCACCAGTTTATTGGTATTAGTCAGGCCAAACTCACTGGTTCCTTTTTCTGTCACATGGGTAATGGTATCCAGCCACACAGAGGAATACTCCAGAATTTTCGGGTATTTGGTGACCAGTTCTCTTGACATGAGCGCCACATCGTGGGCGCTGGTATAATGATTTTCTGATTCTGTAAGACCGCAGCAGTCCTCAAAATGGGTATTTTCCATTCCAAGCCCTGCCGCCCTTTCATTCATACGCTTCACAAATTCGCCTTCGCTGCCTGCAATATGCTCTGCCATAGCTACGCTGGCGTCATTTCCCGAAGCAATTACAATACATTTTATCATGGTTTCCACACTCTGCTTCTCGCCCTCCTCCAAAAAGACCTGAGAGCCTCCCATAGATTTTGCATAAGCGCTTGTCACCACTTCGTCTTCCATATGTAGATTCCCCTTTTCCAGTTCATCAAAAATCAGAACCAGGGTCATGATTTTCGTAATACTGGCGGGTCTTACTCTGGTGTCCATATCCTTCTCATAAATAATCTTTCCTGTGGACGCCTCCATTAAAACACCGTGAGGCGCTGTAATCAGTTCTTCCTCTGCCCTGACTGCACAGGGAAATCCGGTAAGCAAAACCCACAAAATCAGCGCCCAGCTTAAAAAAATTGCTGTTTTTCTCCTCATTTTTCTCCTGCCTTCCATTTGCTCTTATAGCATTTTAAGCAGAAGTCTTGCTATTTATGACACACAGACACTAGTGGGACAGCCGTTTTAACAGATGGAGGCTATCCGGAAGGCTGTCCTTTTTCTTCTGATACAGTGCATGGAGAAAATCCAAAAAAAACAGAAGAAGTATAATTCCTCCCAGCCAGGTTCCTGTCTGAAAAGAATATCGGTTCACTACCCATTCTACCCCTCTGTGTAAGAACAGGAACAGCCCCAGAGTATAAAAGCCCCATGCAAGGGTGCTTTCCAGACATAAAATTCCCTTATAATTAAAAGGCTTTTCTGAGTAATCCCACCAGACCTCCCCGAAAATACTCAGCATCAAACGCGCAGTCACATATTCTAAAAGGGTTGGAATCACGCAGCCCAGAAAATACAACAGATAAAGATTATCTCCTACCGGGCGAAGCAGAAAATACACAGTCAGCGCACCTACTCCATAAATAGGACAAATGGGTCCTTTTACAAACCCCCGGTTTGTCAGCCTGCGGTTGCAGATAGACATATAAATGGACTCCACCACCCAGCCCAGAATACTGTAAATCAAAAACCATTGGATAATATGATAGACATCTGTCCCCAAAACTGCTTTTGTCCACAACATAATTCTTCTCCTTCGAAAACAAATCTTTTCTTACAATACTTTGAAGTTTAATTACGTTCACTATACCATGCTCTTTCCAATCCGTCCATTCCCTTTTGGAAAAAGCTCCGGAATTTTCATGAATTTTACAGCATGGGCGCAAACAATCTCAAAATACTCTGCATTCCCCTTTGCAGCACATTCTGCTTTTTGCACATATTCAAGGTAATTTCTTTACAGACAGAAAAGGTTTCTGTCATGTCCTCCTTTACCTGTGCCACTGCGTTGCTTTTGTACAGCCATGCGGCACATTCAAAGTGCAGGTACAGGCTCCGGTAATCCAGATTAATGGTTCCCACCACAGCCAATTCGTCATCACAGACAAAATTTTTTGCATGAATAAAACCAGGCATGTACTCATAAATCCGTACTCCTGCGCTTAAAAGCTGCTGATAATAGGACTGGGTCAGCAAAAACACCAGTTTCTTATCCGGGATTCCCGGTGTGATAATCCGCACGTCCACGCCTTTTTTAGACGCCAGACAGAGAGCAGTCATCATTTCATTATCAATAATCAGATAAGGAGTGGCAATATATACATATTTTTTTGCCTGGTTGATGATATTCAGATACACATTCTCCCCTACAACCTCTCCGTCCAGAGGAGAATCCCCATAGGGCTGTACAAAACCATCGCTTTCAAATTCTTCGGGGTGATACACATAAGGCCCGTAAGCCGGCAAATGGGTTTTGGTTCTGGTAATCACGCTCCACATCTGCAGAAACATCACCGTCAGATTCCAGACCCCCTCCCCTACCAGACGTACTCCTGTGTCCTTCCAGTGTCCGAACCGCATTTTTTCATTAATATACTCATCAGCCAGATTTACGCCTCCGGTATAGCCTGTATGCCCGTCAATCACCAGAATTTTTCTGTGGTCACGATTATTTAAGACAATGTTCAAAATCGGACGAACCGGGTTAAAAGCCGCACATTTAATCCCTTTTGTCTGTAATTTCTTATAATATCTGGGAGGAAGAGTAGTGACACAACCCATATCATCGTAAATCAGCCGCACGTCCACACCCTGCTTTACCTTTTCTTCCAAAACGTCTAAAATTGCGTTCCACATTCTCCCCTCATGGATAATAAAATATTCCAGAAAAATAAAATGCTCTGCCTTTTTTAAGTCCTCCAGCATGTCAATAAACATGTCGTCTCCTACTGCATAATACTTTGCCGTGGTATTGGTATGTACCGGAAACCCGGCACAGTCCCGGATATAAGCAGACTGGTTAGAGGCTCCCCTGTCTTCTGCTGTAAGTGCAGCCCTGGCATCTTCACTTTCCCGGAAATAATCCGAGATTTCCTTTAATACAGCTTCTGATTCCTGGGTCATTTTCTTTGCCACACGGGACTGTCCGAACAAGAGATAAATAATAACCCCAAAGACCGGAACAGCCAATATCAAAATAGTCCACGCCAGCTTATAGGAAGGATTAATTTCTTTATTTACAATCCAGAGTACCATAATCACACTGAGCAGGCTGATAAGATTCATAATGTGTCCGGAAAATGCCCCCATTCCCCAGAGCATTGCAAAAATCCAGATCAGCTGCAAAAGCACGGCTGCTATAGTGACAAACAGTCTGCTGGATATAATATCAATAATTTTTTTCATAGATTTCCTTTAAACTTTCAGATGTCGTAAAAAAGCCTCTGGTATTGTCCAGAGGCTTTTACTGCACATTAATTATATTTACGTTTTCTAGCTGCTTCAGATTTTTTCTTACGACGAACACTTGGTTTCTCGTAATGCTCTCTTTTACGAATTTCCTGCTGAATACCTGCTTTTGCACAGCTACGCTTGAAACGACGTAAAGCGCTATCTAAAGTTTCGTTTTCTTTTACGATTACATTTGACATAAGCTCACACCTAACCTCCCTCCAGCTGTAAATTGTGCATAATACAACTGTCTGGGTATTTTTATTGCACAACTGATATTATAGCAGATTTTTGTCATTCGTCAACTGTTTTAATCAATTTTTTCAAAAAGTTTCATTATTTTATCTGGTCTGCCAAAAGACTTGCTGCCTCTTTTAAGGCTTCCGGCACTTTATCCGGGTTTTTACCCCCTGCCTGAGCCATATTGGGACGTCCGCCGCCGCCGCCGCCCACAATGGCAGCCATGCCCTTCACCAGATTTCCTGCATGAGCCCCTGCTTTCTGCGCTTCCTCTGTCACCATAGCCAGAAGACTTACCTTTCCTCCTGCTACGCTTGCCAGAACAACTACACCTTCACCCAGCTTCTCTTTTAACTGGTCGCCCAGATCACGCAGTCCGTTCATGTCCACATCGTCAAGGGCAACTGCCAGAAGTTTCACGCCTTTGATTTCCTGCACCTGACTCATCACATCGCCTACTGCATCTTTTGCCATTTTGGCTTTCAGGGCTTCGTTTTCACTGTGAAGTGTTTTCACCTCTGCCTGCAGGTGTGCAATCTTCTCCTCGATTTCCGCCGGAGAAGTCTTTAACATAGCTGCAATTTCTCCCTGACGCTTCTCAATTTCTTTATAATAAGCAAATACGCCATCTCCGGTCAGAGCTTCAATACGGCGAACACCTGCTGCAATACCTGCCTCAGATATAATCTTGAAGACTGCAATTTCTCCAGTGTTGGAAACATGGGTACCGCCGCATAATTCCTTGGAGAAATCTCCCATGGAAACTACGCGTACTTTTTCTCCGTATTTTTCTCCGAACAGAGCCATAGCGCCTGTCTTCTTTGCTTCATCAATAGTCATGATATTTGTCACAACCGGAAGTCCTGCACGGATTTCCTGATTTACCATAGCTTCTACTTTTTCCAGTTCTTCTGCTGTCATTGCCTGGAAATGAGCAAAGTCAAAGCGCAGTCTGTCCGGTGTTACCAGAGAACCCTTCTGCTCTACATGAGAACCAAGAACGGTTTTTAAAGCTTTCTGCAGCAAATGGGTTGCGCTGTGATTTTTACAGCAGTTTTCTCTTCCTGTTTCGCATACCTTTAAGGTAACGATATCACCAGTCTTAATCATGCCTTTTGTGAGAACACCCACATGTCCCACTTTTCCGCCTCTTAACTGAATGGTATCTTCCACTTTAAATTCTGCACCGCCACAGACAATCACACCTTTATCTCCCTGCTGACCGCCCATGGTAGCATAAAACGGCGTCTGTTCCACAAAAACAGTGCCTCTCTGGTCTTCTGTAAGAGCATCCACGATTTCTTCTTCTGTGGTAAGTACCGTAACTTTGGAATCAAAGATCAGATTGTCATAGCCCACAAACTCTGTGGTGACTGCTGCATCAATTTCATCATAAACCGTTGCATCTGCGCCCATATAGTTTGTAGTTCCTCTGGCAATTCTGGCTTTTACTCTCTGCTCTTCCATGGCTTCCTGGAATCCCTTTTCGTCAATGGTATAACCCTTTTCTTCCAGTATTTCTTTTGTCAGATCCACAGGGAATCCATAGGTATCATACAATTTAAAGGTATCTGCGCCGCAGAGCTCTGTTTTCCCTTCTTTTTCCATAGCTGTTTCCATTTCTCCCAGAATATGAAGACCCTGGTCAATGGTTTTATTAAACTGCTCTTCCTCCCTGGTAAGTACCTGGAAAATAAAGTTTTTCTTTTCTTCCAGCTCCGGATAACCGTCTTTGGAACCTTCAATTACAACTGCACTTAATTCTGCCAGGAATTTGCCTTCGATTCCCAGAAGACGTCCGTGACGGGCTGCACGACGGATAAGACGGCGTAGCACATAACCTCTTCCTTCATTTGCAGGCATAATACCGTCAGAAATCATAAAGGTTGCGGAACGGATATGGTCTGTAATCAGACGAATGGAAACGTCTTTTGCTTCGTCCTTTTTATATTCTGCATGTGCCAGTTCGCAGACCTTGTTTCTCAAAGCGCGTAAAGTATCCACGTCAAAAATAGAATCCACGTCCTGTACAACAGAAGCCAGACGTTCCAGTCCCATACCGGTATCAATATTTTTCTGTACCAGTTCTGTGTAATGTCCTTCTCCATCGTTTTCAAACTGAGTAAATACATTATTCCAGATTTCCATGTAACGGTCACACTCACAGCCTACCGTACAGTCCGGACTTCCACAACCGTATTTTTCACCGCGGTCATAATAAATTTCAGAACATGGACCGCAGGGACCTGCACCGTGCTCCCAGAAGTTGTCTGCTTTGCCGAAACGGAAAATACGCTCTGCCGGAATTCCCATTTCCTTATTCCAGATTTCAAAAGCTTCCTCATCTTCTTCGTAAATAGAAGGATACAGACGGTTTGCATCTAAGCCTACTACCTCGGTCAAAAATTCCCAGGACCATGCAATGGCTTCCCGTTTGAAGTAGTCTCCAAAAGAAAAGTTACCCAGCATTTCAAAAAATGTACCGTGACGGGCTGTCTTTCCTACGTTTTCAATATCTCCTGTACGGATACATTTCTGACAGGTTGTCACTCTGGTTCTTGGCGGAATCTCTGCTCCTGTAAAATATGGCTTTAAGGGCGCCATACCGGAATTGATTAAAAGAAGACTCTTGTCATTGTGCGGTACAAGAGAAAAGCTCTTCATAGCCAGATGTCCTTTGCTCTCAAAGAACTCTAAAAACATTTTCCTAAGTTCGTTTACTCCGTATTTCTGCACGGTTTTTCCCTCCTGAATGGTATATGTTTTCATGCCGGGAGATGTGAAGAAACACAGACGCCCGGACAGTATAATCATTGTTTCTAATGATAGCACAGGATTTTCCTGATTTCAAGAAAAATCCTGTGCCGGGATAATGGATACGCCTGAAAACCAACGGATTTCTCCATTTTTATATTCAAGGTCTTTATCTGAAAGACTTTTTCTCTGAAATTTCTCCTGATGATGAAATCTTTTGATTTTTGCCGTACCTTCTCCTCTGTCTTTCCTGCATTTCCTGTTTTCTCCTCATACACTCCAAATCTATTTCATAAATGGTGTTGTCTTCTTCCACCAGCTTTGTTTTGGGATAAGTCATGAGAATTTCTCCTTTCAGGATAGTGTATGCTGTTGTTGCCCTGTGAGTGCTTTACCGAGAATCATGATAATATCTTTGCTGTTACATTTGGAACACATTTTTCTTCCCTTCATAAAGCCATGATTAATGTTCCGATACCAATGAATATACACCCTATCAAAGATTTCACTGTAAACTTTTCATGTAATAAAAGAAAAGCTAACAGCATTGTGATAACGATACTCAACTTGTCAATGGGAACAACTTTTGACACATCACCAATTTGCAGGGCTTTGTAGTAACACAGCCAGGAAGCGCCTGTTGCCAGTCCGGAAAGAATGAGAAATATCCAGCTTTTTTTACTGATTTCTAAAATACCGTTTTGGGTGTTTGTAAGAAAAACCATACCCCATGCCATAATCACCACCACTACCGTCCTAATTGCAGTTGCAAGATTGGAATTCACTCCATCAATCCCCATTTTTGCAAGTATGGAAGTAAATGCTGCAAAGACTGCAGATAACAGCGCAAATACAAACCACATATGCTATCATCTCCTATGTTTTGATTTTTCAGTTCCATAAACCGGATTTTTCTCTTAATCTGGCTGTTGTCCATCATGTGCTTTCCATTGACATTCCATAAATTTCATGTTTGAAAAAACAGCTTTAAAGGAAGAAGCTTCCGGTGAACAGGCGTAAATACCAAACTGAATTTTCCCTTTCCCTTTCTGCATATGACAAATACGCATTTGACTGAAGTTCATGCCGTCTTCTGAACATTCAATACAATAGTCATCTTCTCGGCGACTGAAGCGATACCACATAGATTTTATATTCGCTGAAATAACAGTAGTTGCCCAATCAGAGTAACCATTATTTGTCACAACACTGCCCAAATGCTGAAAATCCTCATTTTCGTATTCAATCGAACCTTTTATCCAGTTTTCACTGTCCAGATACATTACAATTCCGCACTGGTCAAAACGATGATGACTTTCTGAAAAATCCGTTTTCACTACAAAACTGAAAAATTGTTTATCCGTTTCCATCTGTAATACCGGGGCATTATCATTTTGAAAATGATAATATGTTCTTTGCCATAAATCCGTATGTGGAACCGTAACAATTTCCACTCGATTTTCATCAATAGAATACTTTTGAGGTTCACGCGTCCATTTAAACTCTTTCATGTTCATAAATTTTCTCTCCCTTCACAATTCTAATAATTCCTGATTTTATCTGGCATTCCCTTTTCAAGCTATGTCTTCTCCAGGTATAATCTGTCACGACAGTGGCGGCAAGCCGATTTTATTGGCTTGGATTGCACTTCGTGCAATTATTATACCACACGCCTTCCGCATATTCTCTGTTGCTTTTGCATATAGATATAAAAATTCAGGAATTGGAGTCTGCCTGTGGATTCTCAAAATATGTTAGACGAGATGGTAAACGGAGATTCTGTACAGATTTTAAAGGCTGCACTGCCCTTTCTGCCCTCCCAGGGACAATCTGTAGTGTCTGTGTTTGCCAAATTTCTGGAATTGCAGAATACCATACGATTCTTCCACTCTTCAAAAGGAACTATGGAAATCTGTTCCAATGGAAAGAGTGACCCTGTGGAAATGCTCACAGCCTGCAGCAAGGTGTGTCACGGAACGGCAAAAGAAAAACTGGACACCATGATCAACACTCTTTTGATGCTGCAAATGTTGGAATTATCCCAAAAACCACTGACACCGGAAACCGTCATAGAAAATATGGGAGCAAAAGGAGGAAGCTATGGATACGAAACAAAAACCTGACGCCTGGATAAACAATCCAAAACTGGCTGGTATGGACATGTCCAAGCTGGCCATGCTGACACAGTTGGCTGAACAGGGAAAGGGCAAAAGCCCAAATGAGCTTCTGCCCTTTCTCATGTCTGCTGCTTCCCAGAATCAGAAAAACGGAGTACAGTTTTCCTCCCAGGAAATAGAAACCATTATTCAGGTTTTAAAAGCAGGAAAATCCCCAGAAGAAATCCAGCGTATGGATCGTATGCTTCAACTCATCAAAATGATGCGCTGAAACCTATTTTCCGCTTTTCTGTTCAAAATTTTTCAGAATACACGCCCGGAGCAGCATGAGAGCCTGGGCCACAGCCTGTTCTCTGACGCTGCTTCGGTCGCCTTTCAAGTGACATTCTTTCACTGTGGTTTTGCCTTTTATTGTACAGCCAATAAAAACCGTTCCCACAGGGTATTCCTTTGTTCCGCCTTCCGGACCTGCAAACCCGGTGACGGACAGGGCTGCATCTGCACCGGACACAAAAATCCCGCCCTTTGCCATTTCTTTTGCACAGGGTTCGCTGACTGCACCGTATGTTTTCAGCGTATGTTTTTTTACCATGACTGCTTTTCTCTTGGCTTTATTGGAATAGGTAACAAAGCCTCTTTTCAGTACCTCAGAAGCGCCGGGCACATTAATGATTCTGGCTGCAAGAGCGCCTCCTGTACAGGATTCTACTGTTGTCAGCGTCAAATCCTGATTTTTCAACAGCTCTACCACAACTGCTTCCAGACTTTTCTCTTCGTCCGTGGTATAGATATCTGCGCCAAAGCGAACCTTCAGTTCCCTGACAACAGGCTTTAAAAGTTTTTCCGCCGCTTTTTTGTTTTCCCCAAGGGCAGTGACACAGAGCTGAAGTTCTCCCTCTCTTTTTAAAAGTTTTACCGAAGGATTTTCCGCTTTTCCGGTCAGGTCTTTCACTTTCTCTAAAACCTCTTCTTCTCTCCCGGCTCCCAGCTTTATAACCTCATACTGCAGAGTTCCTGCTTTCTGCGCTTGCAGACACCGGGAAATTCTGTTTTCAAATACATGGGAAAGTTCCTGCTCCTTCCGGGGAAAAACAGCCAATGCAGTTTCTTTGGCAAATATCTTTTGCAGCTCTTTGTCCAATTCCCCTGTTTTCGTACACACAAAGACAAAATCCGAGCGCTCAAGCCCAGCCCTTATAGCAGCCTCTGCCTGCTTTCTGTCTTCTTTTACAATCTCAAGACCGTTCAAAGAAAAGTTCAGGTTTCTGCATTTTTCTATCAGAAAGGCGCTGCCTCTTTTTGCCACCTCGTCTTCCAGCAAATCCATTCCTATAAAAATCAGTTCCGCAGTCATGTTTTTCCACTCCCTTTTAATCCTGCATGCTCAGGACACTTTTATTCTTTACAATATAATCCACCAGTGAAATAATGGTCAGAGCCACTGCAAGAACCACAAACAGGGTAAGCACTCCCTGGAAAATAGTGTTCTGAATATCCATAATCATTAAAATAATCATAATCATCTGAGAAACGGTTTTAAATTTTCCCCAGTAGCTTGCTGCAATTACAATGCCATTATCGGCTGCAATGAGGCGAAAACCGCTGATGATAAATTCTCTGGCAATAATAATAATGGTAATCCAGGCTGCAAGCTGCCCTGTCGAGGTAAAACAAATCAGGGCTGAACATACCAGAAGCTTATCTGCCAGCGGATCCATAAATTTACCGAAGTTGGTTACCAGATTATGCTTTCTCGCCAGATAGCCGTCCAGAGTATCCGTAAGACTTGCTACAACAAAGATTCCAAGGGCAATCCACTTGTCTGCACTTCCTGTAATATCATACATTAAAAACGCTACAAAAAAGGGAATCATAATGACTCTCGCAATGGTTAATTTATTCGGTGTATTCATCTTCCAATTCTCCTATCAAATCATATTCCAGGGCGCCTGTTACATGCACCCGGGCAAAATCTCCTGACATCAGTTCTGTGTCTGTATTGACAAAAATATAACCGTCCACCTTTGGCGCGTCCCCGTAGGTACGTCCAACATAGGCATTTTCATCAGCTACCTTGCCCTCTATCATCACTTCCACCACAGTACCGATTTTCTCATTTCCCTTCTCCATGGAAATTTCCTGCTGCAGCTCCATAAGTTCTGCCTGCCTGTCTAACTTGACTTCCTCGTCAATCTGATCCGGCATAAGGGCAGCCGGGGTATCTTCTTCCGCAGAATAAGTGAAAACGCCCAGACGGTCAAATTCCAGTTCATCAATAAAATCCAAAAGCTCCTCATGGTCTTCCTGGGTTTCTCCCGGAAATCCGGTAATCAGTGTGGTTCTTAAAATAATATCCGGTATTTCCTTTCTCAGGGTATACACAATATCTTCCAGCTCCTGTTTAGTGGTTCTTCTTCCCATTCTTTTCAGAATCTTATCGCTGCAGTGCTGAATTGGCAAATCCAGATAATGGCAGATTTTAGGTTCTTCCTTCATGGTCTGGATAAGCTCGGGATATATTTCCTCAGGATAACAGTATAAAATACGAATCCACTGGATTCCTGATACTTTGCACAGCTCTTTTAAAAGTTTATGAAGAGATTTTTCTCCGTAAAGGTCTTTTCCGTAAACCGTAGTTTCCTGGGCAACCAGTATCAGTTCCCTCACTCCCTGGTCTGCCAGATACTCTGCCTGAGCCAAAAGCTGCTCCATTGGCACACTTCTGTAATTTCCGCGAAGTTTCGGAATAATACAATACGTACAGCGTTTATCGCACCCTTCGGCGATTTTCAGGTATTCAAAATATCCCCCTGTGGTAATCATTCTTTTTTTACTGTTTGCCGGAAGTCCGTTAATATCCTTATATTCCTGATAGCGTTCTCCCTCAAATACTTTATCAAGGGCTTTCACAATGGAATCATAACTGGTGGTTCCCAGCACTGCGTCTACTTCCGGGATTTCCGTCATAATTTCTTCCTTATACCGCTGCGCCAGACACCCGGTTACCAGAAGGGCTTTTAATACTCCTTCCTCCTTGTATTTTGCCATTTCCAGAATGCTGTTGATACTCTCTTCCTTGGCATCATGGATAAACGCGCAGGTATTGACCACAATGACCTCTGCTTCTGTTTCATCATTGGTGATTTCATAACCGTTTTCCACCAGGATTCCCAGCATTTCCTCTGAATCCGCCAGATTTTTATCGCAACCCAGAGAAATAAACAATACTTTTCTCATGCAACCTCCTTATTGTAGAAAGGGGCTGCCGCACCTGTCCGCATATCGGGAAACTTCCTGACTGCGGTTTGTGCGACAGCCTCCTGCCATTTTTATTCTTCTGCTGTTTCTGCTGCTTCGGCAGTTACTTCCTCTGCACTTTCTTCTTCTGCATCGTCCGGCAGAATGTGAACCTTTCCTTTGTAGATTTCCTCTACAGCGGTAGAAAGGGGTTTCTTACCATAGCTTGGAACCATGGCTTCTTTTCCTGCAATGAGCTGTCTTGCCCTCTTGCTGGTTGCAAGCACAACGGAGTAACGGCTGGTTACTAAGGGTTCGTCCTCCATTTCTGCACCTTCATTGATGGCTTCCATTAATTCTGTGTAAGATGGGTGTATCATACTTCTTCTCCTTTCTTAAATACAGCAATTTCTTCTGTGATTTTTTCTATAAAAGACTCCCGGTTTTTCACCGTGTCATGCTGGCTCTGAATAATCTTGTGCATGGTATCCACGCAGGTTTCGATTTCATCATTAATCAGGATATAATCGTATTTCGGCATGCCCTTTGCCTCTTCTGCAGCTCTTGCCAGTCTGGATTCAATCACGTCCATACTCTCTGTACCTCTGTTTACCAGACGGCGTTTCAATTCCTCTGCACTTGGCGGTGTTACAAAAAGCAGGAGAGTTTCCGGCAACTTTTCCTTTACCTTTAACGCACCCTGGATTTCAATTTCCAGAATCACGTCTTTTCCGGCATTTAACTGCTTCTCTACATATGCCTTTGGTGTTCCGTAATAATTTTCTACATACTGCGCATACTCAATCAATGCGTCCTGAAGAATCAGCTCTTCAAATTCCTGCTTTGTATGGAAAAAGTATTCTCTGCCATGCTCCTCACCCGGTCTGGGCGCTCTGGTTGTGGCAGAAATCGACAGGGCATAATTGTCATACTTCTCCAACAGACGTTTCATCAGTGTTCCTTTTCCGGCACCGGAAAATCCGGATACCACTACTAAAATTCCTTTATCAGCCATCATATTCCCCTTTTGTTTCGTTTTCTGAAAATGTTCCAAAACGCTTTGCAATGGTTTCCGGCTGCAGAGCAGATAACACAAGCATATCTCCGTCTGTAATCAGCACTGCCTTGGTCTTTCTTCCCTGGGTAGCGTCTACAGACCTGCCAGACTCCTTTGCTGCCTGTACCAGCCGTTTAATCGGGGCTGCGTCCGGGCTTACTACTGCTACAATTTTGTCCATATTCACAACATTTCCAAATCCGATATTTAAAAGCTTTGCCATTGCTTTTCCTGCCTTTATTCAATATTTTGAATCTGTTCCCGGATTTTCTCGATTTCTGTCTTTAAATCAATGGCAAGATTAGAGGTTTCCAAATCGTTTGCCTTAGACAGAATAGTGTTTGCTTCCCGGTTCATTTCCTGTGCAATAAAGTCCAGCTTTCTGCCAATGCCGTCTTCTTCTGAAAGCACCTGTCCCATATGTACAATATGGCTTTTCAGACGCACGGTTTCCTCGTCTGTACAGATTTTATCTGCAAAGAGAACCACCTCTGCCGCAATACGGCTTTCTTCTATCTGGGTATCTGCCAAAAGCTCCTTTACCTTTGTTTCCAGCTTTTCTCTGTACTCCCTGATAATCTCCGGATATCTCACCTCTACCTGTGTGACCTTTTTATCCATGTCTGCCAGCTTCTGCAAAATATCCTGTTTTAAATGCGCACCCTCTCTGGTTCTGGTTTCCACAAACTGCTCCGCAGCCTTGCGAAGCACGGCTTCCAATGCGCCCCAGAGTTCCTTCTCATCGCTTTCCTGCTCTTCCATGGTCAGCACCTCCGGATATCTGGAAAGGGCTGCTGCGTCCACCTCATCGTCCAGTCTGAAATCTTCGCTTATCCGGCGCAGACATTCCATGTACTGGGCTGCAAGCTCCTGATTGTACTTTACCGCCATTTTTCCCTGAGTATAGTCTTCACAGGTGATGAACAAATCCACCTTTCCCCTCTGGATATACTCCTTTAAAAGAGAACGGATAGAAGCTTCAAATACACTGAATTTCTTAGGCATTCTCATATTAATGTCCAGATAACGGTGATTGACAGATTTCATCTCTACTGTAATTTTCTTCTCTTCGTCTAACAATTCGGCTCTGCCAAAGCCGGTCATGCTTTTTATCATGTCTGAACTCTTTCTTATGTCCTTGATTTACCGTAAGGCATAAACATACATGGTTATTATAAGCCAATCACACAAACCCGTCAAATATTTTTTTGCCTGAGTGGGAAATTTATGATAAAATGAGTTCCAAACAGAAAGGAGATTTATTATGGCTTTTGACGGAATTACCATTGCCGGCATGGTAAAGGAATTTAAGGAAACCATTGTTGGCGGCAAAATCAATAAAATTGCACAGCCGGAACCAGACGAGCTGCTGCTTACCATAAAGAACAACAAAACCCAGTATCGGCTGCTGCTTTCAGCCAGCGCTTCTCTTCCTCTTATCTATTTTACAGATAAGAACAAGACCAGCCCTCTGACAGCTCCCAATTTCTGCATGCTTTTGAGAAAGCATGTAGGAAGCGGCAAGATTACAGCTGTAACGCAGCCGGATATGGAGCGTTCCATTGAGTTTCGCATTGAACATCTAAACGAACTGGGAGATTTGTGCTTTAAAACTCTGGTCGTGGAAATCATGGGCAAACACAGCAATATTATTTTCCTAAATGAAGACCGCATGATTCTGGACAGCATCAAACATGTGTCCTGCAATGTCAGCTCTGTCCGGGAGGTACTTCCCGGAAGGGATTATTTTCTTCCCAAAACACAGGAAAAAGCAAACCCATTGAACCTTTCCAAAGATACCTTTTATGACATGGTATATACAAAGCCCATGGCAGTGTCCAAGGGGATTTACACCTCTTTGACCGGTATCAGCCCCTGTATTGCCGAGGAAATCTGTTTTCGCGCCTCTGTGGACGGAAGCCTTTCCCCTCAGGCTCTTAATGACGCTGCAAAAGAGCATTTGTTCCACACCTTTATCCGTGTCATGGAAGATGTGAAAAATGGGGACTTTCAACCCAATATTGTGTACAATGCCAAGGGTGAACCTCTGGAATACGCAGCCATTCCTCTGACAAAATATACACAGGCAGAGAAAAAAGACTTTCCCTCCATGTCCGCCGTGCTGGAGCAATATTATGCACAGAAGGATCAGATTACCCGCATCCGCCAGAAATCTTCGGATCTGCGGCGCATTGTCCAGACTGCTCTGGAACGCAACCGCAAAAAGTACGACCTGCAGACAAAGCAGATGAAGGATACAGAAAAAATGGACAAGTACAAGGTCTACGGGGAACTGATTAATACTTATGGCTATAATCTGGAAAGCGGCTGCAAATCCTTCCAGGCCTTAAACTACTATACCAATGAAGAAATCACCATTCCTCTGGACAGTACCATCACCCCCCAGGAAAATGCAAAAAAATATTTTGACCGCTACAACAAGCTGAAACGAACCGCACAGGCTCTTGAGGAACAGTTAAAGGAAACCTATGATGAGATTCTCCATCTGGAATCCGTCAGCACGGCTCTGGATATTGCCCTGACAGAAAGCGATCTGTCCCAGATTAAGGAAGAACTGACAGAATGTGGATATATAAAAAAACATTACACCAAAAAGAAAAAAGCACTGGAAAAATCAAAGCCTCTGCATTATATCTCCAGTGACGGCTATCACATTTATGTGGGGAAAAACAATTATCAGAACGAAGAACTGACCTTCAAATTTGCCACAGGCAATGACTGGTGGTTCCATGCAAAGAAAATGGCTGGCTCCCATGTCATTGTGAAAAGCAATAACGAAGAGCTGCCGGACAGAACCTTTGAAGAGGCAGGGCGGCTGGCTGCTTATTATTCCAGCGGGCGCACCGCTCCCAAGGTGGAAATCGACTATATTCAGAAAAAACATGTGAAAAAGCCCAATGGCTCAAAACCGGGCTTTGTGGTGTACTACACCAACTATTCGCTTATGATTGAACCTGATATTTCCGGAATCCGGTTGGCAGAGGAACTTTAATTCCTGTGTTCAGATAAGTTTTACCCTTCTAAAATCCAAATGGGAGATTGCACAAAATCTGTGTATCTCCCATTTTTTCAATATATCATCTTAAATCCCTTTCCTGTACAACGTATAGGAATACACAAAAGGAATCCCTGCTGTCAAAACCAGCAAAAGCACAACTCCGACCTTTACCATAATCTCCGGTGCAAATGCCAGAAGCATCATGAGAAGTCCACCGAAAATCCACAGATAACCTGCCAGATGATGGGTCTTTCTCCAGTTTTCATCGCTGTTTAAGGTCCAGGGTGTCTTAATTCCCTGGGTATAATTTCGTCTGCACCGGGGCAGATAATTTCCGATAATCAAAAACAACAGCCCTATCAGAATCGGCACAATACGCTCTATGGGGATTTCATATCCCAACCCCCACAGCAGAGAGCAGGGAACCAGAAGAATGGACAGCACCGGAGAAAACCATTTTCCTATGGTGCGAAGCACTCCCTCTATATTTTTCCGCTTCGGATCTGTATTCATACAAAAGTGAACCAGCATGTTCACGACTGCCATTCCCATGGGAAGCGCAAATACAGTGACTGCTTTTGACATATACTGTCCTGTTGTTCCGTCCGCATACCATTTTGTGGGGATTTCCTGGGGAAGTTTGTTGTAAACCGCTATCCCAAACACAATGGGAAGCAAACATAAAATGGTAGATAAAAGCATTTCTTTACTGTTTTTCTTCATGTTCTTTCCCTCCAAACTGTGAGAACCATAACATTACTTCTTCAAATACAGTAACGTTAATCTCATAAAATACATAATTCTTATACTTACTCTCCAATATCAAACCCGCTTTTTTTAACTGGGATAAATGATAGGAAATCGTTGCCTGGGTCATGTCAAATTCTCTGGCAATCTCCCCCGCAGACTTCTTTCCGTCCTTCAGCATTATCAGTATCTGCCGTCGAACCGGGTCTGAAAGCGCTTTAAACGTTTCTGCAAATCCCAAATTATCATCTCCTTTGCGATTCTATTTAGAAATATTTCTAAATAGATATTATCACCACTTCCCCAAAAAAGCAACACCTATTTAGATTTTTTTCTAAATAGGTGTTGCTTTTAAAATTTTCTCTGCACAATCCTTATATCCATACGATAATCCAACTCATTTCTTAAACTTAGCTTCTAATTGTAAAAGTGCTTCTTTCATCGCAAGTCCCCCTGCGTATCCGGTTAATCTTCCGTCTGCCCCGATTACCCTGTGACAGGGAACAACAATACCAATGGGATTGCAGTGATTTGCCATTCCTACTGCTCTGCAGGCTTTGGGATTTCCGATTTTTTCTGCGATTTCTTTATAAGTACAGGTTTCTCCATAAGGAATTTCCCGCAATGCCTGCCATACCTTTTTTTGAAATTCTGTTCCCCGCATATCCAGCGGAATGGTAAATTCCTTTCGTTTTCCAGCAAAGTATTGATCCATTTCTCTTTTTATCTGTCTGATAAGTGCATTCTCCTCAAAGATTTCCGAACTCTCTTGCTCTCCCTGAACCCCTAAAGATAACAACGCCTCTTCTGTACAGAGAATTTGCAAATCTCCCACCGGGCTTTTATAGATTGCGTGATATATTTGTTCATTCATAGTGAACTCCTTTCACCTCATACGCGATATACGGCGCTTCCAGCTCATATCCCAGCTTTTTTGCCAATGCCAGGGAAACCTCTGTATGGGCGTCCCAGGAAGGGCAAAACCCCTCTTTTAAACACTCCAGAATCAGTCTGGCAGAACAGGCAAACGCCAGCCCTTTCCTGCGGTATTCTTTTTTTGTGTCCACTTCAATTTCAATACCACCCTGCCATGCAGAATAAGACGATGCCCCGGAAACAGGCTTGCCATTTTTCAAAACCAGGACACCTCTGCCGTATTGTCGGAATTTCTCATAATCAGAAAATTGAGCAGTGAAATCTCTGCTCCATTCCTCTTCTTTACACCTTTTATAAAATGCTCTGTCAATATCCTGAAAAGTATACCCTTTGGGAAGCTTTGAGGCCTGTTTTAAAAGCTCTGTGTCGAAATTCTCTGTCTTCTTTTTCATACGATAACGGGTTATTTTTCTAAGATGACCAATATAGCTTTCCTCAATCAGTCTTCCCCAAAATTTATCCGGTGGAACCAATATCCGAAAATCAGGATTGCTCTCTTTTGGCAGAAAGGTGACCAGTCCTCTGTCCGGTTCCCCGTCAAAAAAAGTAAAATCTCCAAGCACTGCCAATGCTGCCCGAATCTGTTCTGCTTCTTTCACATAAAAACTTCCCATGATACCCTGCTTACAGGACCAGAGAAAAGATTCCCGGGTATTCTGAAAAAAATCTGCCATTTTTGCAGGTTCCATGCGTACCATGATTTACCTCCTCTCCCAAAAAACCAAAACAACCCCAACGCCTGCTACAAAAATTCCAAGTCCTGTGAAAGCTGCGGCAACAGAAAATTCTTTTGCTGCCCAGCCTACCGTTGGGCTCAAAATAACCATAAAAACACTGTACAGCATGCTGCTCACTGACACCAGCGTAGCACGAATTTCACTGGAAAACAGCTTTTGATTCTCGCTTTCAATACGAAGTATAAGAAGTTCTTCTATTCCGTGTGCAAGCCCTGCTGCCAGAACAGACATTATCAGATGGGAACTGCTGCTCCCAATAATACACACTCCTACAAAAAAGCTGCCTGCAAGCATCAGCTTTCTCAACTTTATTTTTTCTGTTTTTCCTCCCAAAGTTGCTCCCACCATGCTGAAAAGGGAAATTATCAGTAAGGGAATCCCTATCCATTCTGCGCTTAATCCGCAGGCAACCAAATGCTCCTGCATAATCATATAGATAACATAACACCCGGCAGATACAAGTCCACCAAGAAGCATACGCCTGCATGCCAGAGGATTTCCCCTTAAAAAATTCACACTCTGCTCCGCATAAGACTTCAACTCTCTTTTCATATCTTTCAGAGTCAGCCCTTCCCGTTTTTCTTTTCTTCCTGCCTGAGTTTCACAAAGCCTCAGAGCCACCAGAGAGCTTAAAATCCCCTGCGCCACAGCAATCAGATATGCGTTCCGATATCCGAGAGCCACTGTCACCACACTCATGCAATTCGTCAAAGCAAAAATTCCCAGATACAGATTTTCCTGTATGGAGGAGACCTTTAAATAGCCTGCCTCCTGCCCACATTCCAAAAGGCTGTCATAAGTCAGCGCCTCCCTGGTACCTGACACCAGATTGTAGCTAAACGCATTCAGACCCATAGCAATTAAAATCACCCAAAACCAATCTGTAACAATCATACAGAAAGCTCCTGCCGCTGATATCAGCCCTGCTAAAATCAAAGTTTTTCGCCGTCCTATCATATCAGACAGCATGCCGCTAGGAATCTCACAGCACATGCTGACCATATGGAAAAATCCCTCTGCAAGCCCTGCCTGAGTCAGAGAAAATCCCCTTCCCAAAAGAAATAAAACCCACACTGCATCTACAATTTGAAATCCACTGATTATTTCATAGAGATATAAATTACGAAGTTGTTTTTTGATATTCATTTTGCACCACTCTTTTCTCAATAAATTTTTGTCGAATGATGCCCAGTTTTAGAATTGAAAATGACAAAACTCAAGGAGTTTTCAGACAAATTTTCCTAAAAATGGGCGCACTTATAGCCTGAACACCAAAATTGTTGCCTTTTTGAACCATCAAATACGGTGTTTTCCAGCCCATTTGTGCGCCTCCTTTTCCTCAAAATTTCTTTCACTATAACACAGGTTTTTACAAATGTAAATCTTTTTCTTTTTTCATCGTTCGATTCAGCTTCTCAGACATCACCAGTCCGAAAATCAGAAAGACTGCCAGATAAAACGGATACAACGCTATGGACACATGTTCTGCCAGAAGTCCGAATACCGGCGGCATAAAAGTACTGCCCACATAAGCGCTTGCCATCTGTATGCCAATAATTGCCTGGGAATTTTCCTTTCCGAAATTATCCGGCGTAGAATGAATAATTGCCGGATATACCGGCGCAGCTCCAATCCCGACTATCAATAATCCCGGAAACGCCCATGCCGGATTGGGATACGGCAGCATCAATAATCCAACGCCTGCCAGGGCAGTCAAAAATCCCAGTCTTATCATACCCCTGTCCCCTACTTTATCTGCAAAGAACCCGGTAACAAACCTTCCAAAGGTAATTCCCAAAAAGAAAAAGGCTGCAAAGGACGCTGCCAGTTCTTTTTCCATTCCCCTGTAATCTGCAAAATAAGAGCTTATCCAAAGCCCACAGGTGGACTCAAATGCGCAATAAGAAAAAAAGGTTACAAGCACTAACGCCACACCTTTTATTTTCACTGCTTTTGCAAGACTTAAATGCTCTCTTTGATGCTGTTTTTCTGAAACTTCTCCTGTTTTGCATTTCCAGAGAGGAAGGGACAAAAACAGTACAACCGTAAGAACAATCTGAATGACAGATATCATGCGGTATCCGCTTCTCCAGCCCAGCCCTTCTCCCAGTGCATATCCCATAATATAGGGACTTATGGAAGCGCCTACGCCCCAGAAACAATGAAGCCAGCTCATCTGTCTGGAATTGTAATGAAGGGCTACAAAGTTATTTAGCGCCGCGTCAATGGCTCCTGCGCCCAGACCGTAAGGAACTGCACATACACAGAGCAGCCAGAACGAACCAGACATAGAGAATCCAAACAGGCCGGCTGCAGTCAGAAATACACTTCCCACGGTCACCACTCCTGTTCCCAGCCTGCGGGTCAGTCTGTCTGACATCAAGCTTGAAACAATCGTTCCTCCGGAAATAATCATGGAAATCATTCCCGCATAAGAAATGGGCACTGCCAGTTCTCTGTGCATCACCGGCCACCCGGAGCCAAGCAGAGAATCCGGCAGCCCCAGGCTGATAAACGCCAGATAAATAATTGCAAGTAAAAGTGAAACCATTTTTTCTCCCCTTTTTCAAATTTTCAGCCCCTGTCCAAACCTTCTGTGTGGAACAGGGGCTGCTTTTTTGTACTTTTTACTGTCTTTCTTCTACTTCATTTCCGTTTCTTTCGCCTTTTTCAAAAGCCACGGCATTGTCCAGGGTAGTTTTGCAGATAGCTGCCAGCGCCTCTTCTGTGAAGAATCCCTGATGAGAAGTAATCATAACGTTGGGGAAGGATAAAAGTCTGGCTGTTGTAGAATGCTCCAGAATTTCATCAGAGCGATCCTCAAACACATTCTTTGTTTCTTCCTCATATACGTCTAAGCCTACACCAAAGAACTTTCTGGCACGAATCCCCTCAATCAGGTCATCGGTTTTGACCAGCCCGCCTCTGGAGGTATTCACCAGAATTACACCGTCCTTCATTTTTGCAATGGTTTCCCTGTTAATCAGATGATAAGTATTGTCCATTAATGGGCAGTGAAGGGAAATCAAATCACTGGACGCCAGCAATTCATCTAAAGTAACGTATTCCACAAAATCTGCCAACTCCGGATTCTGGTATACATCATAGGCAATGACTTTCATACCAAAGCCTCTGCAGATTTTTGCCATGGCTGCACCGATTTTTCCGGTACCCACGATTCCGGCTGTCTTCTGGTAAAAATTCATGCCCATAAGACCGCCCAAGCTGAAATCGTTTTCTCTTACTTTTACATAAGCCTTGTGGATTCTGCGGTTTGCAGTAAGCGCCAGCGCCATGGCATGTTCTGCTACTGCTTCCGGGGAATATCCCGGCACACGCATTACCTTTATGCCGTATGCAGCCGCTTTTTCCAAATCCACATTGTTAAAGCCTGCACAGCGCATCAGCACCAGCTTTACCCCTGCTTCATGAAGAGCGTCCATGGTATCGCTTCCCACATCAGAACTTACAAAGGCGCAGACAGCGTCATAGCCCTTTGCCAAAGTTGCGGTCTTAGGCGTTAAATCTGTTTTCAGATAATCAATTTCTATGGCAGGGTAGTTTCCCGTCTGTTTTTCAAATGACTCTTTATCATAAGTTTTTGTGTCGAAAAATAAAATCCTCATTTTGTATTCCTCCTGTCTTGTCCTGCTCAGGATTTTTGTTTCTCTGTTCCTCTACCATAGTAATAATATATACTATATTTGTCAAGTACCTATCTATCTTGGGTCCGTCATAATTTCAATGATTTTCCGGTCTGTTTCCCGCATGCCATCTCTTGCCAGCTCTGCCACATTTTCAATGGTTTCTTCAATTCCCTGCGCCACAATTCCATCTCCGCCGTAGAACTGACTGCCGAACTGATACATTTTCATACCCAGAACTCCCGCCTCCACTGCAGAAGCGATTTTTGCCGCACAGCTTGCCTTTGCGCCGTCACATACCACACCGGAATTAATGGCAAGGGCATTTACAATGGTATGGGAAATCTCTTCATAACCGCCGCCGTAAAGGTATGTAATTCCCGCTCCCGCACCGCAGCCTGCGCTGATTGCCCCACAGTAAGCAGACAGAGTCCCGATTCCTGTTTTCAGATGTATGGAAACCAGATTGGAAACCAGCAGAGCTCTTAACAAAACTTCCCTGGAAACCTGCATATCTTCTGCATAGACAATGACCGGAAGAGAAGCGGTCATACCCTGATTGCCGCTTCCGGAATTAATAACCACTGGCATTTCGCAGCCATTCATTCTGGCGTCAGAACCTGCTGCCGCCATTGCCTTTGCTCTGTTCTGCACACTGTTTCCATAGGACTGCAGCAAAATTTTCCCAATATTGGCGCCCCAGTTTCCATGAAGTCCCTCCTCTGCAATGGCGGTGTTATACTGTATCTGTCTTTCCAGAACTTCCTCTACGTCTTTTAAATCCACTTCTTTTGCATAAGAAAGAATATCCTTTACATTTAAAAGACTTCTGTCCTCACCGCTACTCTGGTTTTCCTCTGTGTAATCTTTTCCAAAAAGAGTTTCCCCATTTTTTCTGATTTTTACAATATTGGTGTGATGCCCCTGAATCTGCACCTCTGCGCTGTGTTCTCCCTTATGTACTTCAATATAAATATCAAATACACAGCCGGATTGGGAACCGGTGACAGAGAAAGACGCGGTATCCAGATAAGCGTTTAATTCCTGTATCTCTTCCCTGGTAATTTCTGCCAGAACCTCCAGCTTCTTTTCTGCCTTTCCCGCTATAATCCCTGCTCCCGCAGCCGCCGCAATGCCGCGGAGTCCCCCTGTATTGGGTACGACAACGCTTTTTACATTTTTGATAATATTTCCGCTGGCGCTGATTCTTACAGTATCCGGCAGCATACCCAGAGTTTCTCTTGCCACAGCTGCTGCATAAGCAATGGCAATGGGTTCCGTACAACCCATAGCAGGTACCAGTTCTTCTTTTAAAATTGCTGTATAAGCATCGTATAAATTCTTTTTCTTTGTGTCCATAGTCAAACCTCTGTTTCCTTCGCTTTTCTTCCAGCTTATCAGTCAGGGGGAAATCTGTCAATTCCTAACGATATGAAGTTTTTCATTTGTCAATTCTGCGCCGCCTCTCATATGATACTGTATGATACAAAATGCTCAGGAAAGGAGCTTCACTATGAATCAGCCTCTTTTAAAGGTTCGGGATATCAGCTATACCTATCACACCAAAGCCGGTGAAACTCCGGCTCTTTCTCATATATCTTTTTCTGTATCTCCCGGAGAATTTATAGCGATTGTGGGGCCGTCAGGCTGTGGAAAATCCACATTTTTAGATATGCTGTGCAGCCTGTTAAAGCCCGCCGACGGACAGATTCTCCTAAACGAAAAGCCTTTGGAGGAATCTGCGGCCAGCATTGGATATATGCTGCAAAAGGACCATCTCTTTGAATGGCGTACGATTTATGACAATGTTATGCTGGGACTGGAGATTCAAAAACGAATCACACCAAAAACCAGAACCAGAGCAGAACAGCTTCTGACCGATTACGGACTGGACAATTTCAGACAGTCGCGTCCCTCTCAGCTTTCTGGAGGCATGCGGCAAAGAGCCGCCCTTATCCGCACCCTGGCCTTAGAACCGGAACTGCTGCTTCTGGACGAACCCTTTTCTGCTTTGGATTATCAAACCAGGCTGGCAGTAAGTGATGATATTGGAAAAATTATCAAACGCGAAGGAAAAACAGCCATTTTAGTCACTCATGATATTTCTGAAGCAGTCAGTATGGCAGACCGGGTAATTATCTTCAGCAGGCGTCCTGCACACATACAGAAAATCATTCCCATTGTCTTTGACATACCTGACCGGAGTCCCCTGGCTTCCAGAAATGCCCCGGAATTTAAAAATTATTTTAACGAAATATGGAAGGAGTTGAATCACAGTGAAAAGACCGCCTGACACTTCCCCTGAACAGAAAAAATATTTAAAAAAGCTTCGGCAAAACGCACTGTTTATACAGTTTTTTCGGTTCTTTCTCTTCTTTGCTTTTCTTTTTCTCTGGGAAATATGCGCCCGAACAGGCGTGATTGATTCCTTTATCTTTTCCAGTCCTTCTCAGATAGGCGAAAAGATGGGAGAACTTATACAAGACGGCACTTTGCCAAAGCACGTTTCCGTCACCTTAACAGAAACCCTGATCAGCTTTGTTCTGGTAACACTGTTAGGAGTCCTGTGCGCCGTGCTTTTGTGGGCCTTCCCCCGGCTTTCTGCCATACTGGAGCCTTATCTGGTTGTCTTAAACAGCCTCCCCAAATCTGCCCTGGCTCCCCTTTTGATCGTATGGCTGGGCAGCAATATGAAAACCATTATTCTTGCCGGAATCTCTGTAGCTGTATTCGGAGCCATTATGAATCTGTATACAGGCTTTTGTGAAACAGACCCGGATAAATTAAAGCTGATCAAGACTCTGGGCGGGACAAAAAAAGACGCGCTTTTTAAGGTCATTCTTCCAGGGTCTGTGCCTTTGATTTTAAGTGTAATGAAGGTAAACATCGGACTTGCACTGATTGGAATTGTCATTGGGGAAATGATTGGAAGCAAAAGCGGACTTGGATATTTGATTATTTACTCCAGCCAGGTTTTCCAGCTTACTATCATGCTCATGTCCATTTTTATTCTGTGCATGATTGCTGTTCTGCTGTATGGCATAATTGCCTTGCTGGAAAGGTATTATTTAAAAAAACACCGATAAGGCCAAAAGAAGGGGCAGACTTTACAGGTCTTTCCCCTTCTTTTTTCTTTCTCTTTGTGTTGTATTCGCCTTTCAATCTCTTCTCTTTACTCTGCAGCTTCCCACTTCTCATGCATGTAAATGCCTCTTTTTTCTAATTCCTTAAAAATCTCTTCCGGTTGAAACGCCTCCTCCGGAATGAGAATTCCTGTTTTTTCTACCTTTCCTTTTGCCAGTTGTTCTGCCGCAATAGCCAGTGGAATTCCTACGTTTCTGGTATAAGCCCTCAGCCCTTCCCAGCCTTTTACACTGCCGTCAGAAGCAGGGTGTGTATGATAGAGAACTCCTCTCTTTTTTTCACCAGCTTTTGTTCCTACCACTTCCACATGCAGGGCATATCCATACAGACTGGTACTTTTCCCTTCCTGGCTGTTTACCAGATAATCTCCAATCAAGGTCATCAGTCCTATCTCTGTATCTCCTACTTTCACTTTCGGATTTTTCAAAATTCCATAGTCATATAAACCTCTCACCAGATTCATATTCTGCATGGGCCAGGTTCCCCTTACCTCAATAAGGCGTACTCCCTTTTCTTTCAGCGCCTGAGCCAGAGTAACTGTTTCCGAATGAGGAATAATATACTGTGTGGTTTTTCCGTAAGGTTTCGGAAGTTCTACCTCTCTTGGGCGCGCAAAAGGCGGTACCTGTATAAATTCGCCATCTTCATAAACCACACGGCTCTCCAGATTTGGATCATATTCATAGGTTGTAGTTTCTGTAATTGATTTAGAAAATGCAAAAGGTCGAAAAGCACCATGAGAAACATAAATCTCTTCTACCGTATCCAACTGGTTTGCCAGATGCATAGCCATCATCTGAGTTGTTCCCGGCGTCATGCCAAAACCCGGAACACAGGTTTTCCCTGCTTTTCGGAAGTATTCGGCCCATTGATTTTCTTCTCCGAAGCCATTAAGATTGACCCCATGACAGCCAGCCTTGGCAATACATTCTGTAGACAGTCCATTGAGGGTAATCTGTGTACCGTCCATGACAACATCATATCCCTGCATGATACTTGCAGCTTCCTCTACTTTTGTCACATCAATCTGCACCACATCTACCCGTGGATCATTCAGCCACTGCGCTACCTTTAATGCTTCCTCATAATTATAATCTCCAATAGTAATTTTTTCAAATTCTGAATATTGCACCAAATCCAAAACAGATTCTCTGCTGATCCTTCCTGCTGCGCCTAAACAAAATACTTTCATGTTGTTTTTCCTCCCATTTGAATTCGTTTTTTCATTACGTATGAACTAAGCTCATACACTCCTCTTACTCCAATATTAATCATCAGAATTAAAAGGCTCATTGCTGCTGCCTGGGCAATATCCCCGGCTTCTTCCATATGAGTAATGGCAATTGATGCTACTTTAAACTGCGCGCTGTACAAAAACACCACTGCAGACACCGTTACCATGGAATTCATAAAATAGTACATAAATATTTCCAGTAATGCCGGTAAAGATAACGGAACAATTACCTGAAAAAAAGTTTTCCATTCCGGGATTTTCATGCTCTCTGCTACATGCTCATATTCCTGATCTAATTTCTTCAACGCACTGCTGGCAGTGACAAAGGGGACGGAATAAAAATGAACGATATTGGCAAGTACCAGGATTCCCAGAGTGCCGTAGAGAAAATTGAGTGGATTTTCTTTTTGGTTAAAGAAGAAAATAAAACTTAAACCAATAACCATTCCCGGAAGTGCCAGCGGCAAAGAAGATAAAGCTTTTCCCATCTGCTTCAGTCCGTTTCTGCATTTACTCCGTTCTATTAAATATGCATATACGAATACAAAAATCGTCCCGAACAAAGCTGTGCATAAACTCATCTTTATAGAATTCCAATAACTTTCTATTCCTCCTGTGGAAGAATTAAAAACAAAATTTTTCCATGTAAAGCTCATATCATAGGGATAATAAGAAGTAAACGCTCCTATAACAAGGACTCCCACCAGACTTAAAAGGCAAAGGGCTACAAAACCGCAAAAAACAAAAAACCCGAAATCTCTGATTCTGTTTTCTTTTATCTGGAGCGCTTTTGCCTTAGCACTGACGCTGTCACGGTTTTTTCTCAGGGTCACTCTGTCTACCCCAAAGCTCAAAACAGCAGGAATCAACAGAAGAGTTCCCACAACAGCTCCCATATTCATATTAAACTGCCCTGCCACCTGCTTATAAATATCTGTTGCCAGCACATTGTAGCTGCCTCCTAATACCTTAGGAACCCCAAAATCTGTGAATGCCAGAGTAAAGCACACAAACAGGCTGTTAATTAAGGTATACCGCACGGACGGCAATGTGATGCGGCTGAATTTTTTCATGGAACTGCAGCCCATACTGTCTGCTGCCTCATACAATCTTCCGTCTGCATAATTTAATGCAATGGAAAACATGAGAAAGGACTGGGGAAATGTATAAATAATTTCCGACAAAATGATTCCCGTAGCTCCGTATAATCCAATATCCCAGCCAAGCCCTGTGAGCAGTCCCTTTTTTCCAAACAAATATACCAATCCCAACCCATGAACAACTGTTGGTAAGAACAGAGGAATCATGGCAATATAACGAAAAAAACGTTTCCCTTTTATCCTGGTTCTTGCCAGTCCATAGGCATACAGAAATCCAAGTAGGGTTCCAAATACTGCAGAAACACTGGAAACTACCATAGTATTCTTAATCGATACAGTAAGCGCCGGCGTGGAAAAGTATTTCACATAGTTTTGAAATCCTGCAAATTCACCTGTAACTGTAAAAAATGCTTTTGACAATAAACAAAACAATGGAAACAAAAGAACGATCACAAAGACTGCAGTCATACAAAGCATTATCAGGTTCACCGGAAGCAGTCCTTCCTTTCCTCTTCGTTTTTTCTTCATACACACTTCTCCTCTAGCAGCCACTGGCCGGATAAGCAATCATGCCACCTTTCGGCACCTGAAAATAAACCTCGTCCATTTCATGCAGATTCATACTGCTTACCCTGGCTGAATCAATATCCGCACAAATTTCTTCTTTCGTATCTTCCAGACGCCCATACACTCTGGTAAGCGCACCTCGAAACTCCATATCCTCTACAATCCCTTTCCAGCATTCCTGCTCCTGTCTGGTAAAGATTTTAGAAACCTGTATTGTTTCCGGACGAATTCCATACACCTTTTCTTCCCTGCGATAGAGATTCATTGTCCCTATAAAATTTGCTACAAAAGCCGTTTTCGGCGTTTCGTAAATCTCCCTTGGCGTTCCTACCTGCTCTACAACAGCCTGATTCATAACAATGATTTTATCTGCCATGGTCAATGCCTCTTCCTGATCATGGGTTACCATAATAGTAGTGATCCCCAATTTTCTCTGAATCCTGCATATTTCAGAGCGTAATTTCACCCTTACCTTGGCATCTAATGCAGACAGAGGCTCGTCCAGAAGCAAAAATGCCGGCTTGAGAGAAATAGCTCTGGCAAGAGCTGTTCTCTGCTGCTGCCCGCCGGAAAGCTGTGAAGGATACTTTTTCCGGTGTGCATATAAATCCACCATATTTAACACTTCTTTACACCGTTCTTTTCGTTCTTCCCTGCTTAAATGTTTCTGCTCATTAAGCCCGAACAAAATATTCTGTTCCACTGTCATATGCGGAAACAGCGCGTAGGATTGAAATACAATCCCAAAATTTCTCTTAGAGGGCGGCAGTCCGGTACAATCCTTTCCATCAATCATCACCACCCCGGAGTCTTCCCTTTCCAGTCCGGCTATGATTCTTAAAAGTGTGGTTTTCCCACAACCGGAAGGTCCAAGAATGCTTACCAACTCTCCCTTTTCAATATCAATACTGACTCCATTTAATGCTGTCTGCGTATCAAATCTTTTAACGATATTTTTTACTGATAAAAATGCCATATTCTGCTCCTTCAGCCTATTTGGCTTCTGATTTACTGTCATACTTTTCCATCCAGGTGTTTAAAATATCCTCTCTGTTTTCTGCTGCCCAGGAAAAATCATTCTCAATCAGCTGATCCAGCGGATTGCTGTCATAGCCCTCATATTCTCCCGTGTTCTCTACTGTAACAATAGGATAATTTACTCTGTATAAATCCATGGCCTCATCTGAAATTGCCCAGTCCAAAAATGTGTAAGCGGCCGGATTGATTTCCTCTTTTTCCATAAGTGCGTTGGATTCCAAATCCCAGCCGGAACCTTCCTCAGGGAAAACCACCTCTACAGGGGCTCCTTTTTCTCTCTGACTAATGCCTGCATAACCAAAGCTGATACCCACCGCACACTCACCGGAAGCAGCCATTTTCGCTGGCTTGGAACCGGAATGTACATACTGGGATACATTTTCATTTAATTTATCCATATAATTCCAGCCTTCCTCTGTATCCTTTCCATAAAGCTGCAACAAAGCAGACACTGTTAAAAATCCTGTTCCGGAAGAATTGGGATTTGACATAACAATATGCCCTTTCAGCTTCGGATTCAGTAAATCTTCATAAGAAGAAATTTTCTCCACACCTAATTTTTCCAGTTCCTCTGTATTTACTACAAACGCAGTTTCCCAAGCATCAATTCCTACCCAGGTAGGCACTTCTTTATCTGACTTAAATTGTGGAAGAATTCTGTCACAACCTTCCGGTTCATAGGGTTTTAAACAGCCCATATCGTCCAGAACCATCATAGAGGAAGCAGCTGTTCCCCATACAATATCCGCCTGCGGATTATCCTTTTCTGCAATTAACTTTGCAGTAATAATTCCTGTAGACTCTCTTACAACATTTACCTGAATATCCGGATATTCTTCATTAAATTTTGCAAGATATTCTGTTACCTGCTCATCTTCAAGAGCTGTATATACGGTAATTTCACCTTCCTGGGCTTTTTCAATCTTTTTCTCTGCATTCATTTCTTCCGTACTCGTATTCTGAGATTTTTCCTCCTGAGCCTTCGTATCTCCTGCCTCAGCGCCGCAGCCTCCTAAAGCAGAAACAGTCATCATTGTCATTAAAAAAGCAAGTAATTTTCTCTTCATAATACTTTCCTCCCTTTTGAATTTCTTAATTTGCCTCACACCTACGATTATAGAAATACTCTGTAAAAGAAAAAACCACGGAAACGTTAATCTTACATAAAGATTTCTCATTTCCATGGTTTTTCCTCTGTAATTTTTTTACATAACCAGTTTAATAAATTAACTTTTGAATCCCTTCCCAGTTCTGATTCAGCCTTTTGGCATTTTGCTCATAGTCTGTTAAAAATACCCCAAGATACAACATATCCACAATAGATACCTGCGCACATCTGGAAAAAATAGCATCACCATACATATACTGCCGATTTTCCGTACACAAAACGATATCTGCAAACCGGTTGATAACTGCTGTTTCTGAATTTGTTATGGCTATGGTTCTTGCCCCTGCTTCCTTGGCAATTGCCAGTGCGTCTACCGTCTGTCTGGATTTTCCTGTATGGGAAATTCCCATTGCCACATCTTGGCTGGTAAGACTTCCTGCTGTAACATGTTGCAAATACCCATCTTTTTGAAAAGACACCTGTTTTCCAATATAAGTCATTTTTGTAGCAAAATCCTCCGCAGTACATGCAGAATTTTCTACTGCAAACACAGAAATGCGCTGTGCCTCATGCAATGCATGAACCGCCTGAATATATTCATATGTGGAGATAGATTTCAGACATTCCTCCATGTGGCGGATATTCGTCATAATCACCTTTGCCGGAAGTTCTACTAGTTTATCTGTTTCCTGAATAGGAAAGTCCAAAACCATCTTTTCACTTCCCGACTTTTGCGTACCTGCATAAATCTGAATCATTCTGGTCTTTAATTCTTTATACCCTTTCATGCCCATTGCATTGGCAAATCGTAGCACTGTAGGCTGGCTCACCTTTGCCTTATGTGCAAACTGCTCTATGGTATATTCTGCGATTTCCTCTGTCCCTTCCAGAATCACATCTGCCACCTTCTGTTCCGAAGGTCGTAGATTTCTGTAATTTTTACGAATTTCAAATAAGAATTCCTCTGTTCCCATACTTTCTCTCCTTGTAATTTCTCTACATAATCTGTTTCTTGTTCTGCTGAATTCTTAAAAAAACAAGAACAAAAGACCTGATTGCTTTTTCTTATTTCCGTAATCATACTACAGTTTCTTTGATTCTATATTAGGATTTTATTAAATCTACATCAAATGAAAAATTATTACTGTTTTAACGCAAAAAGAAGGGGCAGACTTTACAGGTCTTTCCCCTTCTTCTTTTCTCTTTCTTTATTTTTACAAAAACAATTCGTTTGCCTTTCTCTCTGTGCAGGTCTTCTTCATTTTTGCAGAAGCCAGCTTCACTTTTATTTTGCTGATTTTTCTTGCCTTTTGAGGACAAATCTGCACGCATCTCATACAGGAGATACATTTGGATTTATCTGTCTTTTTCGGGTCTTCGTTTGAAATTGCCCCTGCCGGACAGAGTCTGGCGCATAAGCCGCAGGCATTACACTGTTTTCCTGCTTTTGGCTTTAACGGAACTCCCTTGTAGGTTCTGTAGGGTTTCTTGCCCGGAAGGTTCAGTTTTTCATATTCTTTGGTTGTGTTGATTTTCTGCTGAATCTTTTCTCCAAACTCTCTCAGTTCTTTTTTGTCCCGCTTATCCGGTCTTTTTAGCAGCAAACTGGTGCATAATAGAATGCTCCGCAATGGCTGCCACTGCTGCCACACATACAAAGCCCTGCTTTTCCACCTCTTCCTGTAATTCCAAAAGCGTATCTTCGTAAGCCCGGTTTCCATAGGACGCCACCAGAACTGCCTTTGCACCGTTTCCCTGAAGATTGGCAATTCTCTTGACAGCCAGTTCAGGCACACGTCCGCCATAAGACGGCACTCCGATAAAACAGATATCCTGCTCTTTAAAAGCCGCAATATTTTTCTCTGCCCTCTGCTTGCTTAAATCCATTTCCTTGCAAGAACCGAAAGTCTCACTCAGTAATTTTACAATTTTTTCTGTCCCCTTTGTAGGGCTGAAATAAATAGCATATACACTCATGTCCGTATCCTCTCTTCCTTTATCCAAATACCGGTTTCCCGTTTGTATTTTTCTGCGTAAGGAACATTATAGCTCTTTTTTTCAGAGGATACAATCTGAAAATGCATTTATTTGTTTTCAATTCCTGCAGTTTCAATGACAAATTTTACTTTTCCTTTTGCATTGTCATTCTGTCCGTCAAAAGCCTTGTAATCTTTGTCTGCCCGCTCCACTGCCTTCAGTCTTTCCAGCATGGTTTTCACATCACCGTTTAAGGTATCTGTGATTTTTTTCACGCCTTCTTTATCAAATTTTTCCATACCCTCGCTTAATTGTGTGGAACCGTCCTTTAACTGCAGAGTACCGCTTTTTAATTCTTTTCCGCCTGTTGCCAGCTGGGAAGTTCCGTCCTTTAAGGCTGCCGCTCCCTGGGCAAGCTGGGAAATACCATCACTTAACAACATTGCCGCCTTCTGCCAGTGCATTGCCGCCCTTTAAAAGTTCTGTACTTCCCTGGAAAAGCTGAACTGCTCCTGTATTTAGCTGGTCATTGTTTGCAGTCAGTGCATTTGCTCCTGTCTGCAATTCCTTTGTACCTGCGCGCAGTGCACTGCTGCCCTGGGCAAGCTGGGAAATACCGCCGCTTAACTGTCCGGCTCCCTCTGATAACCGCTGGATTCCTGCGTTCAAAGAGGACGCGCCTGTATTTACGGCTGCAGCGCCTGCATTTAATTCTACATTGTTGCCAGTCA